>NZ_JAEVHN010000379.1:0-6043 GCF_016803375.1 Micromonospora sp. 4G55 | reverse complement strand
AGCACGGCCAGCGCCACGCCCACGATCCAGGCGATCACGCGGTACCGGGTAAGGGCTCCGCCCACCGTCGTCCGTCCTTCCGCACCGGCCTCAGCCGGGATAGTCGCCGGGCCTCGCGCCCGGATTGGCGTTCAACCATGTCAGGTAGCGGTTGTACTCGGTCAGGTCCGCGTCGTCCGGGGCGTGGACCGGAGCCGGCACCCGGGCCACCCGCACCGGGCGGCGTACCGCCGGGGCACCCGGCTCCGGCGCGGTGCCACCGGCCGTCTCCGGCGCGGCGACGGCCGGGCCGCGCAGCGTGTGCCGGACCTCACGCCACCAGACGAAGACCACGAAGCCGGCGAAGATCGGCCACTCCACGGCGTACGCCCAGCTCAGCGTGTTGCCCGAGGCCGCCCGGCTGATCTGCCACCAGCCCAGCGCCAGGAAACCGACGACCAGCACGACCATGGCCACGTGGCGGGCGATCCACGCCGGTGTCCAGAGCCGTTTCATGGCATCGAGCGTACCGGGACGGCCGGGCGTCTCCGACGCGGTGTCGTAGGAGGGTTTGGTGACACCCCGGCTGGGCATCCGTCTAGATGCCAGCCCGAACGAGCCCGAGGGGGCGACATGACCGAATCAGTACGCCAGTCCGGTGACGTCAGCCCGGAGCAGCGGATGACGGAGTGGGACGGTGACCACGCCCACGACACGTCGGCCTCCGGCGCGCACGTCGACGGTGAGCTGCTCGGGGTGGACCCGGCGGAGCTGGACGACGAGGACCTGATCCGGGAGCTGCAGAGCCTGCACCGCACCCGGCTGGACACGCTGCGCCACGCGGCCGACTCCGCGCTCGCCAACCACCTGCGCCGCACCGCCGAGCTGGAGACCGAGTACCTGGCCCGGCACCCCGGGCGCGAGGTGGACCCGAGCCGGCTGCGGGACGCCTGATGGGCACGCACGCCGAGCGCGGGATGTCCGCGCCGCCCGAGGTGGTGTTCAACACCGCGACCGACCCGGACCGGGCCTCGGCCTGGCTGCCGGAGCCGCTGCGGTCCGACGGTGGGGAGCGCCCCCAGGCCAGCGCCGACGACCTGCGGGCCCGGTGGAGCAGCGACTCCGCCCCCGGGTGGTCGGCGGAGATCCAGGTGGAGCAGGCCGACGCCGGCGGGTCCCGGGTCCGCCTCGACCTCACCGGCGGGGACAACGGCCTGGCCGACGAGACCCTGGCCAACCTCGCCCGCGAGGTGGCCGACAACCTGACCGCGGGTTGAGCGGAACGTGACGAACAACGAGGAGACGTGGTGACCCAGGGCGGCCTGAAGCAGAAGGTGGCGCGGCTGCGCCAGGCGTACGCGCCGCACGAGCACCGGCCGCTGGGCGGTTACCTGGCCGCGATGGGCACGTACGCCACGGTCACCGCGTCCCTGGCCGGCGTGGTCCGGGCGACCGGCCGGCCGGTGCCGGACGGCCCGCCCCGGCCGACGTGGTGCTGCTCTCCATCGCCACGCACAAGCTCAGCCGGCTGCTCTCCAAGGACGCGATCACCAGCCCGTTGCGAGCCCCGTTCACCCGCTACGACCACCCGATCGGCAGCGGCGAGGTGATGGAACACGTCCGGGACCGGGGCAGCTCGACCCGGCACGCCATCGGCGAGCTGCTGAGCTGCCCGTTCTGCCTGGCCGTCTGGGTGGCCACCGGCCTCACTGGCGGCCTGGTGCTCGCGCCCCGGCTGACCCGGCTGGTGGCCACCGCGCTGACCGCGGTCGCCGCCTCGGACTTCCTCCAGATGGGGTACGCCGTCGCCCAGCGGGCCGCCGAGGGCGGGGACCACGACGAGAACTGACCCGTACGCGAAGGGGGCCGGCGCGGCGCCGGCCCCCTTTCGCGTCGTTCGCGTCGTCCCGCTCAGGTCGGGGTGGTGCCGTGGTCCTCGCCGGCCCAGCCGCGCGAGGCCTCCGGCTCACGCTCGTCGGAGTCCTCGTCGGTGATCACGTCGCGGTCGACCGCGGTGCGGTCGTGCTCGTTGGCGAAGTCCGGCTCGGGGGTGGTGTCCCGGCCCTCCGGGGGCTGGCCGAGCGCCGGCACGGACTCGTGCTCGTGCCCCTCGTGGTGCGTCATGCCGTCGTCCTCTCGTCGTCCTCGTCCACCCCCGTGCGTCGCGCGCTCAGGCCACCGAACCACCCAGCAGGTCGGCCGCCTCGTCCGCCGCGTACTCGCCCTGCGGGAGCGCGGCGATCCGGGCGAGCAGCGTCGGCGGCAGCTCCGCGGCGACCGCCCGGCGGTAGATGTCCGCCTGGCTGATCCGCTCCTGGCCGTGGTAGATGTCGTCGAGCAGCTCGTCGAGCTGCCGGGTGTCGACCTCGTCGGTCACCGGTGCGTCATCGGTCACTCCGCCCAGCTACCCCCGCCCGAATCGCCCAAACCCGTGCAGAGGCTGTCGGGTCTCCCGACAGCCGCTCAGGCGGGGGTCGGCAGGGTCGCCCGACGGGCCCGGACGGCGGCGGCCAGGTGGTCCAGGACCTCGGCCGTGGTGTCCCAGCCGAGGCAGGCGTCGGTGACCGAGCGGCCGTAGGTCAGCTCCCGGGTCGGGTCCAGGTCCTGGCGGCCTTCGAGCAGGAAGCTCTCCAGCATGATGCCGACGATCCCGCGCTGCCCGGCCGCGAGCTGGGCGGCCACGTCGGCGGCGACCTTCGGCTGGTTGCGGTGGTCCTTGCCGCTGTTGGCGTGGCTGGCGTCGACCACCAACCGCTCGGGCAGGCCGGCGGCCCGCAGCAGGTCCAGCGCGCCCGCCACCGACTCCGCGTCGTAGTTCGGCCGGCCGCCGCCGCCGCGCAGCACCAGGTGCCCGTCGGCGTTGCCCCGGGTGTGCATGATCGCCGGGGTGCCGGAGACGTCGATGCCGGGGAAGACGTGCGGCACACCGGCCGCCCGGATCGCGTCCACCGCCGTGCCGATGCTGCCGTCCGGGCGGTTCTTCATGCCGATCGGCATGGACAGCCCGGAGGCGAGCTGCCGGTGCACCTGGCTCTCCACCGTCCGGGCGCCGATCGCGCCCCAGGCCACCGTGTCGGCGATGTACTGCGGGGTGATCGGGTCCAGGAACTCGCAGCCCACCGGCAGGCCGAGGCGGAGCACGTCCAGCAGCAGCGCCCGGGCGGTCCGCAGGCCGAGGTTGACGTCGCCGGAGCCGTCCAGCGCCGGGTCGTTGATCAGGCCCTTCCAGCCCACCGTGGAACGCGGCTTCTCGAAGTAGACCCGCATCACCACCAGCAGGTCGTCGGCGTGCCGGTCGGCGGCCTCGCGCAGCAGGTGGGCGTACTCCAGGGCGGCGGCCGGGTCGTGCACCGAGCAGGGGCCGACCACCACCAGCAGGCGGTCGTCGGCGCGGTCCAGCACCCGGCCGACCGCACGTCGGCCGGCCAGCACGGCCGAGGCGAGCGGGGCGCGCAGGGGCAGGTCGTGCAGGAGCAGGGCGGGCGTGGTCAACGGCACGACGCGATCGATCCGTTGGTCGATGACGGCGTCGTTCTCCGGGGTGGTCACGGTGGGCATCCTCTCGCCGACCGTGCCCGGGGCCGGTGCCCGGGTGGAGCCGGCTGCTCGTACGCAGAAGGGCAGGAGCGGAAGCTCCTGCCCGGCCGGCTCGAAAACGAAGGTGACGTCAGCTCATGGCGAGGTCACCGGCGTCGGAGCCGGCTGCCTAAACCATCGATACGAGCGCGTCACGTCGGCCAGCGTACCCGACCGGACGGGCAAGGCTCACCGCGGCGTCCGGAAACTCTCGCCCGATGTTTACCCCCATCGATGCCACCACCGGTAACTTCATCAGCACCGCTCGCATCCCCCGGAGGTAACCGATGGACCGTCGTACCGTCCTGCGCGCCACCGCTGCCGGCGGGGCCGCCGCCTTCGCCGGCAGCCTCTGGTCCGGCGCCGCGCTCGCCGCCCCGGCCCAGCCGGGCGTCGGCCCGTACGGGCCGCTCGGCACCGCCGACGCCCGCGGCCTCCAGTTGCCCGCCGGCTTCACCAGCCGGATCGTCGCCCGGTCCCGGCAGGTCGTGGCCGGCACCTCGTACACCTGGCACGACGCCCCGGACGCGGCGCCTGCTTCGCCGCCGGTACCGGTTGGATCTACGTCTCGAACTCGGAGATCGCCACCACCGGCGGCGCCTCGGCGATCCGGTTCAACGCCGACGGCACGATCGCCTCGGCGTACCGGATCCTGTCCAACACCAACCGCAACTGCGCCGGTGGGGCGACCCCGTGGGGGACCTGGCTCTCCTGCGAGGAGGTCAGCCGGGGCTACGTCTACGAGACGTACCCGCAGGGCGGCCGGGCCGCGGTGCGCCGGCCGGCGCTGGGCCGCTTCAACCACGAGGCGGCGGCGGCCGACCCGGTCCGTCAGGTGATCTACCTGACCGAGGACGAGACCAGCGGCTGCTTCTACCGGTTCCGCCCCACGGTCTGGGGCGACCTCTCCGCCGGCATCCTGGAGGTGCTGGTCGCCGGCACCGCCACCAGCGGCCCGGTGAGCTGGGCGCGGGTGCCCGACCCGGACGGCTCGCCGACCTACACCCGCCAGCAGGTCTCCGGCGCGAAGAAGTTCAACGGCGGCGAGGGCTGCTGGTACGCCGACGGCACCTGCTGGTTCACCACAAAGGGCGACAACCGGGTCTGGGCGTACGACGCGGTCAACCAGCGGCTCGACCTGGCGTACGACGACTCGCTGGTGACCGGCGGCGCCGCGCCGCTGACCGGGGTGGACAACATCACCGGCACCCGCTCCGGCGACCTCTACGTTGCCGAGGACGGCGGCAACATGGAGATCGTTTTAATCACTCCGGACGCCGTTGTCGCGCCCTTCGTCAGGCTTATCGGGCAGTCCTCGTCGGAGATCACCGGCCCGGCGTTCTCCCCGGACGGCAGCCGGCTCTACTTCTCGTCGCAGCGCGGCACCGCCGGCTCCTCCTCCGGCGGGATCACCTACGAGGTGCGCGGCCCGTTCCGCTGAACCTCCGGCCCGGCCGGGCCGCGCCGGGCGGTGCCCGGACCAGCCCACGGGCGATCTTGTGGCGTGTCGGGCGGGCCGGCGGGGTATGAGGCTCGGCATGAGCCACGAGCAGAGCGACCAGGAACGGGTGGAGTCCCGGGCCCACCTGCTGCCCGAGGAAGCGGCGGTCGGCAGCGACGACCCGCAGGCGCAGGCCGACGCGATCCTCACCGAGTCCGACATCCGGGAGGAGGACCGCAACGCCGCCCCCGACACGGTGCTGGAGCACCGCACCTCCGATCAGACCGCGACCCCGATCGAGCCCCCCGACTGATCGACCGCCCCCCGGGCCCGGCGGGAACCCCGGTAGGTCTGCTCCCGTAACCAGGCGAGCGGACCCACCGCCCGCAGCCCCGCCGGCAGGTTCCGTACCGGGTCGAAGGCCAGCGCGGCGTCCGTCCGAGCGTCCAGTTGCCCGCCGAGGGTGACCTGGCCGAACGGCCGCCACGGCCCGACGGCGGACGCGACCGCGAGCACCAGCCGCGGCGCGTCCGCCCGGGTGGCCGCGGCCACCTCGGCCAGACTCCGGCCCAGGTCGGGGGAGTCCGGGTCGGCCAGCGCCGCCAGCCACAGCCGCCGCGGCCCGACCCGGAACGGCATGAGCGTGCTGTACGTCCCGGCGACGCGCCGCCGGGGCAGCGGCACGTTGCGCAGCACCGGGGCGGCCCCGCTGGAGCTGACCAGCAGGTCGAACGCCCGGGCGTCGGCCAGGTGCAGCCGGACCGCCAGCCCCAGCACGTCGGGCCAGCCGTCCGGGGTGGGTACGCCCCGGGAGAACCGGACGGTGGCGCGGTGTCGGCCCGGCTCGTCGAGCAGCGTGACGCCGGTCGGCGGTCCGGGCGTACCCCAGATCATCACCTCGGCGGTGAACGAGCGGCCGGTCGGGTGCAGCAGGCGGGCTCGACGCCGCGCGGCCGGGACGTCGCCGCCTCCACCGTGCTCATTGCCTGGCGCAATCCGTGGCACTACGTTCACCTGATGCCGTTTGGCCGGTCGTCAGTCGTGGCC
>NZ_JAEVHN010000378.1:0-6044 GCF_016803375.1 Micromonospora sp. 4G55 | reverse complement strand
GCGGACCGGTCCACCGCCGCGCCGAGCACCAGCACCGGGGAGCGGCTGGCGGCCAGCAGCGCGGCGAACTCCCGTAGCCGCCCGGGGTCGGGCCCGAACCGGGTCGCCACGGTACGCACCTGGGGCGGCGGGTCCGCCGGCTGGTCCCAGTCGTCCAGCGGCAGGGAGAGGAAGACCGGCCCGGCCGGGGGCTGGGCGGCGCTCGCGTACGCCCGCATGAACGCCGCCGGGACGTCCTGCGCGCGGACCGGCTCGTAGCTCCACTTCACGTACGGCTGGGGCAGCTCGGTCGGCGCCCGGCTGGTCAGCCGGGGCTCCGTCAACAGCATCTCCCGGCTCTGCTGACCGGCGGAGACGATCAGCGGCGTGCGGTTGTGCCAGGCGGTGACGAGGTTGCCCATGCCGTTGCCGGTGCCCGGCGCGGTGTGCAGGTTCACATGCGCCGGGCGGCCGGTGGCCTGCGCGTACCCGTCGGCCATCGCCACCGCGGACGCCTCGTGCAGGGCGTGCACGTAGCGGAAGTCCGCCGGGAAGTCCCGCAGGAACGGTTGCTCGGTGGAGCCGGGGTTGCCGAAGACGGTCGTCAGGCCGAGGGCGCGGAGCAGCTCGTAGGTGGTGTCCCGGACGGTCGCCATCGCCCCCCGCCTCCCTGTCCCGGCGTGCCGGCGCCCGCCGGCGCCCACGCCGACAGAGGGTTCCCGACCTGCCGAATCTATCGGGGGCAGGTGGACAAGTCGGGCGCTTTGCCGCTCACCGGGCCGGGTGCACCCGGCCGGGGGCGGTCAGGGCAGCGGGAAGGGGGTCTTGATGCCGTCCAGGGCGTGCCCGCACGGGCAGTCCCGGTCGGTCGGCAGCGCGCCCACCGCGTCCAGCAGCACCCCGCGCAGCCGGTCGGTGTTCTCGGCGAAGACCCGGAACACCTCCTCCTGGGTGACCGACTCGCCGGCCTGCACGCCGGCGTCCAGGTCGGTGACGAGCGCGATCGAGGTGTAGCAGAGGGCCAGCTCGCGGGCGAGCACCGCTTCCGGGTGGCCGGTCATGTTGACCACCGTGCCGCCCATCGAGGCGTACCAGCGGGACTCGGCGCGGGTGGAGAAGCGCGGACCCTCGACCACCACCACCGTGCCGCCGTCCACCGCCGCCACGTCCCGGCCGGCCGCGGCGGCCAGCAGCGTACGCCGCCCGACCGGGCAGTACGGGTCGCCGAACGGCACGTGCACCGCGCCCCGGTCGTAGTAGGTCTGGGCCCGGCCACTGGTCCGGTCGATGAGCTGGTCGGGGACCACGAAGGTGCCCGGGCCCAGCTCCGGCCGCAGACCGCCCACCGCGCACGGGGCGACGACCTGGCGCACCCCGAGCGACCGCAGCGCCCACAGATTCGCCCGGTACGGGATCAGGTGCGGAGGGTACCGGTGGTCGCGGCCGTGCCGGGGGAGGAAGGCCACCGGCCGCCCGCCCACCTCGGCGACGGTGATCGGGTCCGAGGGCGCCCCGTACGGCGTCTCGACCACGTGCTCGGTGGCACCGTCCAGGAGCGCGTAGAGCCCCGACCCGCCGATCACCGCGATGTCCGCCGTCGGACCCATCGACCCTCCCTCGTTCCCGCTCGATCACCCGCCGGTCAGACCTTAGCCACCGCCCCGGGCGCAGGCTATGGTGCCAGGCATGGCGGTGACAGCGCGGACGGCCGACGGCACCCGGTTCCACGACCCGGCGCGCGGCTGACGGTGTCCGAGATGCAGGAGGAGGGACGGGCGATCGGCGGTCGAGCCATGGAGTCCATGACCGGGCGGCTGCTGGTCGCGACTCCGGCCCTCAAGGATCCGAACTTCGACCGCACGGTGGTGCTGCTCGTCGCCCACGAGGCCGGCGGGGCGCTCGGCGTGGTGCTCAACCGGGCGACCGAGGTGCCGGTCGCCGACGTGCTCGGTGACTGGAGCGACCTGGCCCGCCACCCCGCGGTGCTCTTCGAGGGCGGCCCGGTGCAGCCGGACTCGGCGATCTGCCTCGCCCGGATGCGGCACCCGATGCGCCGGCTCAAGGGCTTCCAGCAGATCTCCGGCGCGGTCGGCACCGTCGACCTGTCGGCCGACCCGGAGAAGCTGCGCGACGGCATCGGCGGCATCCGGGTCTTCGCCGGCTACTCGGGGTGGGGTTCGGGTCAGTTGGAGCAGGAGATCGAGGACGGCTCCTGGTTCGTCTTCGACGCGCTGCCGGGAGACGCCTTCGTCGACCGGCCGGACGACCTGTGGCCGATGGTGCTGCGGAGACAGGGCGGAATGATGGCGGCGGTCGCCCACTTCCCGCCCGACGTGGCGCTGAACTAGCCGCGACGGGGCGGGGACCCCGCGAGATGACCATGCCGGGCGGCGTGTGTATAGTTCTCTGCGTGCCCGGGACACCGGGGACGACAGCAAGGGGCCGTGGCGCAGCTGGTAGCGCACCACACTGGCAGTGTGGGGGTCAGGGGTTCGAGTCCCCTCGGCTCCACCCTTGAGACCAGGGCGTTCGTCAGAGATGACGGGCGCCCTTCGTCGTTTCCGAGGGCGGAAACAGCTTCAGCGGCAGATCCGGACGTTGAGGACTCCACGATCACGGAGTGACGCATTCCCTGCCGGTGGGTCGTCAGGCCGTCTCTGACTCGCCGTGCCAAGATCGCCTCGTGCGCAACGAGCAACGCCTACGAACACGGACCCCCGAGTCCCGAGCCTTCGCGGAGCGCGTACAGCTCGTCATGAACCTGACCTCGCGCCTCAACGTGCTGCCGTTCGACGACCTCGACGCGCGCCGGACGGTGCTCACCGACGATCTTCGGTGGACCCGTCCCTGACTCGCTGTCGATCCTGCCCCCGTTCCATTGCGACTACGGGCTTGGCGCATCGTTCGGAGAGCGCGTGTTCATCAATCAGGGATGCTTCTTCCTCGACTACGGGGGCATCACCATCGGTGACCGCGTCATGATCGGTCCCCGAGTGACTCTGAGCACGGCCGGACATCCCGTCGAGCTCGACGAACGGTACGACTTCATCACGCACGCGCCCATCGTCATCGAGGATGATGTGTGGATCGGCGCCGCAGCCACGGTCACCCCTGGAGTGACGATCGGTCGGGGCTCGGTCGTCGGCGCGGGCGCCGTTGTCGCGAAGGACGTGCCGCCGCTGAGTGTGGTGACAGCAACAAGCGTTGTCGAGCGCAAGCGTTTGAAGCCGGCGTCTACCGCAACCTGAAACCTGCGGCTCACCCACGCACCCCGTGAGACCAGGGCGTTCGTCAGAAATGACGGGCGCCCTTCGTCGCTCCCGAGGACGGTGACAGCCACGGCCGGAGCCCTCCGCAGGCATGGCCTAGCGGGCGATGTGCAGGCCGTCGTTGACGCCCCCGCGGGCGTCGAGGTAGCCGCTGATCCGGTCCATGGCGGCCCGGTACGTCTCTCGCCGCCGGTCGGCGGTCGGGAGCCGGCTGAGGTCGAGGACCCGGATGGTGGGCTTCAGGGAGAGCCAGATGGGGATCGCCTCCGCCCGGGTGACGGTCCATCGGCGGTCGGGCTGTTCGGTGAAGGTGAACTTGGCCAGGACACCTTCGCGGTTGGCGTCCTCGGGGAAGTCGTGCCGGGCGAGGGTGTTGCCGACACCGTAGGCGATCCACTTGCCGCCGACCTTCTCGAAGGGCTGCACGACGTGGGCGTGGTGTCCGATGATCAGGTCGATGTTCGGGTCGGTGATCAACTCGTTGGCCCGGCGCAGCTGGTCCTCGTCGGGGGTGTGTTCCATCTCGGTGCCCCAGTGGGCGGACAGGACGATGATCTGCGCGCCGGCCTTGCGGGTCGCTGCGGCGGCCTTCCTGATGGCGGGCACGTCGATGCGGTTGGCCAGCCACGGTTTGTCCGGTGGCGGCGGATGGCCGTTGAAGTGCGTGGCCCAGGACAGGTGGCCGATCTTGACGCCCTTCACCTGGTAGATGGTGGGGGTGGCCTGGGCGGCGCTGCTGCGGAAGGTGCCGGTGTGCTGCAGCCCGGCGGCGTCGAGCGCGTCGAGGTTGGCGTAGACGCCCTGCTCGCCCTGGTCGAAGGAGTGGTTGCTGGCCGTCGAACAGGTGTCGTAGCCGGCGGTCCTGATGGCCGGTCCCAGGTCGGTGGGGGCGCGGAACCGGGGAAAGTCCGCCGGCGCGCCGGGACCCATGGGCGCCTCCAGATGGCAGATGGCCAGGTCGGCGGACTCGACCGCGGGCCGGATGGGGGCGAACATCGGGTCGAAGTCGTAACCGGGCCGGCCGGCCTTGACCGCGTCGGCGCCGGCCTGCTGCCAGGTGGGTGGGTGTACCAGGATGTCGCCGGAGCCCAGGATGGTGACCTGCCGAGCCCCCGCCGGGGCCGCCGACGTGACGGTGCCGGTCAACCGGTCGCGGATCACTTCTGCACGGGCTGTCCCGACCGCGGGGGGTGAGGCCACCAGCGCGGCGACGAGCAGCATGCGGATGACGTAAAGGCGCACGCCCGGCTCTTCCCGATCGGAGGCGGATGATGCCGCACCGGCCGCTGACGGAGCTGGCCGCCGGCCGACCCGGCTCGGTCGTCACACCTGGTCACCGGATATCGGGTTGCCTGCTTCCCACGCCAGCGGCATCCTCCCCGCATGATCGAGACGCGGGTGCTCAGCGAGGGCGACTGGAAGATGTGGCGGGAGCTGCGGCTCGCCGCGCTGGCGGAGGCGGCGTACGCGTTCGGTTCCCAGCTGGCGGACTGGCAGGGCGAGGGCGACCGCGAGGAACGCTGGCGCGCTCGGCTGGCCATCCCCGGCTCGTGCAACATCATCGCGATGCTCGACGGGCAGCCCGTCGGGATGGCCAGCGGGGTGCCGACCGATCAGGACGGCGTCGTCGAGCTGATCTCGATGTATGTGGCGCCGGTGGGGCGGGGCCGGAGCGTGGGCGACCACCTCGTCCGGGCGGTCGAGCAGTGGGCTCGGCTGGTGGGCGCGGAGACACTGCGCCTGGCCGTGGTGGCGGGCAACAGGAACGCCTGGGCGCTCTACCAGCGCAACGGCTTCCGTGACACGGGTGAGCTGGGCGACCTGATGCCCGACGGCGTGCGTCGGGAGCACATCATGGCCAAGCCTCTCGTGGCCTAGTCGTCGGCAGGCCGGGCTGGTCCAGCCAGACGGTCACCCCGTGGTCTTGCGGGCCGTGCGCCGGTTGCCGAAGGACTCCATGGTGGTGGCCTTCTTCGCCGGCGCCCGGGTGGCCGTGGTCGTCCGCGCGCGGGCAGCCGCGGCCTTCTTCGCCGGCGCCTTCTTCGTCGCCGCCCTCGTCCCGGGCGCCTTCTTGGCGGGGGCCGCCTTCTTGGCGGCGGGCGCCTTCTTGGCGGCGGGCGCCTTCTTGGCGGCGGCCGCCTTGGCGGTCGGGGTACGGGTCGGGGCGGCCATCGCGGAGGTCGCCTTCTTCCGGGCCACCCGCGCCGTCGTCGGGGTGGGCTTCTCACCCGGGCTCTTGGCCACGCTCGCCCCGGTGGCCCGCTTCGTGGCGGCCGCGACCTTCTTCGCCGCCGCCTTGCGGTTCATCGGGGCCTTGCGGGCCCCGGTGGCCTTCCGGGCGCTGGTGGGCCTGGCGGCGGCCCCGGTCGTGCTCCGTCGAGCGTCGGCCATCGTCGCTCCTCCTCGGGGTGTCCTGGCGAGGCCCGCACCGACGGTGCCGCTGACGGGACGGGCCGGTCCAGCCGGGTCGAGCCGACCGGCCCGCTCGGCGCCCCGTGTCTTCCCCCACCCCCGGCACCCAAACTCTCCCTACGGCGGGTACGCCATCAGGGCGGCCCTGAACGGCCCGCGGGCGCCGAGCTGGCATACCGGCGAAAGGTGATGTCGAAACCGGAGGACCCGTACCGAGCCGGCGCCAGCACCACCGCCGGTCGAACCTTTGGCCGCTCCCGCCCGTACCAGTGCTCGGGAGGTCCATCATGACCGTACGCCGAGTGCTCGCCGTCCTCGCGGCCGTCGCCGCGAGCGTCCTGCCGACCGCGACCCCCGCCGCCGCGCACGGCGCGCCCACCAGCC
>NZ_JAEVHN010000377.1:0-6052 GCF_016803375.1 Micromonospora sp. 4G55 | reverse complement strand
GTGCCGGTGGCCCGCCGCTCGGCCGCCAACCGCCGTACCGCCTGCTCCCGGCTGAGCGAGAGGTCGCGGCTCATCGCGTCCAGCACCTCGGGGGCCACCCCGCCGGTGGCGCTCGCCCCGGCCGGTCCACCGGCTCGCGGGGCGGCGTTCTCACCGGCGAACGACGGCAGGGTCACCGCCGCCGTCAATCCCGCCGCCGCCACCACGACACCGATGGCTGTCATCCGTCTGCGGTCCATCCGCCAAGCTCCTCCCGGCCGGCGCGGGGTACGCCTGCCGGAACGGAGTACGGAGACGACGGCCGATCGGTTGACCCGAAACCGGAGCTTTCAGCGCAGCGTGTCCGTGCGATCACTCGCCGGGGCGTACCCGGACACGACGACGCGGCCCACCGCGGACGGTGGACCGGCGTGCGGAGCCGGTGGGTCAGACCTCGACGACCGTCGGGACGATCATCGGACGGCGCCGGTACTTGTCGTTGACCCAGCGCCCGACGGTGCGCCGGACGATCTGCTGGAGCTGGTGCGGGTCGGTGATGCCGTCCGCCGCGGCCCGGTTGAGCGCCTCGGTGACCAGCGGGACGACCGGGTTGAACGCCTCCGGGTCCTCGGAGAAGCCCTTCGCCGAGAGGGTGGGGCCGCCGACCACCTTGCCGGTGACCGAGTCGACCACCACGGTGGTGGCGATGAAGCCGCCGTCGCCGAGGATCCGCCGCTCGGTCAGCAGCGACTCGCTGACGTCGCCGACGGCGAGCCCGTCGACGTAGACGTAGCGGCTCTTCACGTGCCCGACCAGGCTGGCCCGGCCCTCGACCAGGTCGACCACGTCGCCGTCCTCGCAGAGCACCACCCGGTCGGGGGCGACGCCGGACTCGACGCCGAGGCGGGCGTGCGCCCGCAGGTGCCGCCACTCGCCGTGCACCGGCATCAGGTTGCTCGGGCGCACCATGTTGAGCAGGTAGAGCAGCTCACCGGCGGGGGCGTGGCCGGAGACGTGCACCTTGGCCACGTCCTTGTGCACGACCACCGCGCCGGCGCGGGCCAGCCGGTTGATCACCCGGTAGACGGAGGTCTCGTTGCCCGGCACCAGCGAGCTGGCCAGCACCACCGTGTCGCCGGGGGCGATGGTGATGTGCCGGTGGTCGCCGCTGGCCATCCGGCCGAGGGCGCTCATCGGCTCGCCCTGGGAACCGGTGGACATCAGCAGGATCTGCTCGGGCGGCAGCGTGGTGGCCTCCTCCAGCCCGACCACCAGGCCGGGCGGGATGTTGAGCAGGCCGAGGTCGCGGGCGATGCCCATGTTGCGCACCATCGACCGGCCGATCAGTGCCACCTTGCGGCCGTGCTCGATCGCCGAGTCGAAGACCTGCTGCACCCGGTGCACGTGCGAGGCGAACGAGGCGACGATGATCCGCCCCCGCGCCTTGGCGAAGATCGAGTCGAGCACCGGCCCGATCTCGCGCTCGGGGGTGACGAAGCCGGGGATCTCCGCGTTGGTGGAGTCCGACAGCAGCAGGTCGACGCCCTCCGCGCCGAGCCGGGCGAAGCCGGCCAGGTCGGTGATCCGGCCGTCCAGCGGGAGCTGGTCCATCTTGAAGTCGCCGGTGTGCAGCACCAGCCCGGCCGGGGTGCGGATGGCCACGGCGAGGGCGTCCGGGATCGAGTGGTTGACCGCGAAGAACTCGCACTCGAACGGGCCCAGCCGCTCCCGGCCGCCCTCCCGCACGGTCAGCGTGTACGGCTGGATCCGCCGCTCGGCCAGCTTCGCCTCGACCAGGGCCAGGGTGAACTGGGAGCCGACCAGCGGGATGTCCGGCTTGTGGGCGAGCAGGTACGGCACCGCGCCGATGTGGTCCTCGTGACCGTGCGTGAGCACGATCGCCTGGACGTCGTCCAGCCGGTCCAGGATCGGGCCGAAGTCCGGCAGGATCAGGTCGACGCCCGGCTGCTCGACGTCGGGGAAGAGCACCCCGCAGTCGACGACGAGCAGCTTGCGTCGTACTCGAAGACGGTCATGTTCCGACCGATGGCGCCGAGCCCGCCGAGCGGGATGATCCGCAGGCCGCCCTCCGGCAGCGGCGGGGGCAGCTCACCCTCGATGTGCGCCTCGGTCACGCGTCCACCTCATTCTGCGACGCCGTTACCCGGCGTCCGTCGTGTCGTTCGATCATTCGGGCAGTTCCAGGCCCGCCGCGGCGCAGTCGGCGCGCAGCTGGGCGAGTTCGTCGGCGGTGGCGTCCGCCAGCGGCGGCCGCACCGGACCGGCCGGCAGGCCCTTGGCCGCCAGGCCCGCCTTCACCAGGATCACGCCCTGGGTACGGAAGATCCCGGTGAACAGCGGCAGCAGCCGCCGGTGCAGGGCGAGCGCGGTCGCCGTGTCCCCCGCGTCGTACGCCTCGATCAGCTGCTTGGCGGGCGCGCCGATGAAGTGCGTGGACGTGCCGACCAGGCCGACCCCACCGACGGCCAGCGTCGGCAGGGTGAGCGCGTCCTCCCCGCTGTAGAAGGCGAGGTCGCTGCGGCTGAGCACCCAGCTGGTCGCGGTCAGGTCGCCCTTGGCGTCCTTGACCGCGACGATCCGGCCGTGCTCGGCGAGGCGCACCAGCGTGTCGGTGGCGATGGCCACCCCGGCCCGGTGCGGGATGTCGTAGAGCATGATCGGCAGCCCGGTGGCGTCGGCGACCGCGGTGAAGTGGCGCAGCAGCCCGCTCTGCGGCGGCTTGTTGTAGTACGGGGTCACCACCAGCAGGCCGTGCGCGCCCGCCTTCTCGGCCGACGCGGCCAGCTCGATGGTGTGCCGGGTGTCGTTGGTGCCCACCCCGGCGACGATCCTGGCCCGGTCGCCGACCGCCTCCACCACCGCCCGGATCAGGGTCTCCTTCTCCGCGTCCGTGGTGGTCGGCGACTCACCCGTGGTGCCGTTGAGCACCAGCGCGTCGTTGCCCTGCTCGTCGACGAGGTGGGTGGCGAGCCGTACGGCGCCGTCCAGGTCCAGCGACCCGTCGTCGGTGAACGGGGTCACCATGGCCGTGAGCAGTCGCCCGAACGGGCGGGACGCGCCCCGGTCGGGGGCGGCAAGGTGGTCGTGCGTCATGTTCACAACCTAGCGGACGACCACCGGGGCGCCGGTGGGGAAGGGCTCAGGACAGCTCGGCGTGCGGGCTGGTCGCCACCTCGGTGCCGTCGGGCAGGGTGGAGATGACGAAGTCGGCGAAGACGTTCGGGGCGACCTGCTGGAGCTGGCGCAGGCACTCCACCGCCAGCTCGCGGATCTCCACGTCGGCGTGCTCGGTGGCGCGCATGGCGATGAAGTGCCGCCAGGCCCGGTAGTTGCCGGTGACCACGATCCGGGTCTCGGTGGCGTTGGGCAGCACCGCGCGGGCCGCCTGCCGGGCCTGCTTGCGCCGCAGCGTCGGGTTCGGCTCGTCGACGAAGCGCTGCTCCAGCCCCTCCAGCAGCTCGGTGTACGCCCGGACGCTCGCCTCGGCGGCCTCGACGAACTTCTTGTGCAGCTCCGGGTCCTCGGCGATCACCCGCGGTTCGACCATCGCCGCGTCCCGCTCCGGGACGTAGCGCTGGGACAGCTGGGAGTACGAGAAGTGCCGGTGCCGGATCAGCTCGTGGGTGAAGGAGCGGGAGACCCCGGTGAAGTAGAAGCTCACCGAGCCGTGCTCCAGCACGCTCAGGTGGCCCACCTCGAGGATGTGCGCCAGGTAGCCGGCGTTGGTGGCGGTCGCCGGGTTCGGCTTCTTCCAGCTCTGGTAGCAGGCCCGGCCGGCGAACTCCGCCAGGGCCTGACCGCCGTCGGCGTCGGTCGACCACGGCACGTCGTCCGGGGCCTGGAACTGGGTCCATGCGATCAGCTTGACCTGGGGCTGCACCATCTCCGGCATTCCTGGGACTGTAGTTGCCCCGCACCGGTGCGCGAAAGTTGACCTCCCGGCTTCGACAGCGGCCGTGAGCTGCGAATCGTGGACAGTCTCCGGTCCAGGGGAACGACAAGTGTCCAAGATCTCGCAGACGGCACCGCGCGGTGGGGTGCGGGGTGGTCAGACGTAGAGCGCGGTGAACGGAGCCCAGGGCAGGTTTCTCGCCACGGAGAAGGCCAGCCAGACGGCGAGGAACCCGGCGATCACCGGCGAGCTGATCCGCAGCTCGGGCAGGCGCCAGCCGAAGGCCTGCTTCCCGGCCCACGCCACGAAGAGGTACGCCAGGAAGGGCAGCGCGAACACGAAGAGGAAGTGGTGCCGGGCGGCGGCGGGCAGGTCGGCGTGCAGCACGTACCAGAGGGCGCGGGTGCCGCCGCAGCCCGGGCAGCTCCACGGCCCGGGTGGTCAGCTTGAGCAGGCGGCCCGGGCCCGATATTCGGGTGCGCCCCCCGGTCCCCCGCCCGATCATGATCGGCGTGCACTCCGCCCTCACGGTCGACCCCGGCCGAGCCTGCCCGCGCCTGCTCCTGCACGTCGCGGTGGTCCGGCCCGTCTTCGTCTGGGGCGCGCCGGGCATCGGCAAGAGTTCGCTGGTCCGAGCCTTTGCCGACTCGCTCGGCCTGCCCTGCGTGACGCTGGTCGGCACCCAGCTCGCCGCCGAGGACCTGATCGGCGTGCCGGAGCTGCGCGACGGACGCAGCCGCTTCGCCCCGCCCGAGTCGATCGCCCGCACCGAGCCGTACTGCCTCTTCCTGGACGAGCTGAACTCCTCCAGCCCCGAGGTGCAGAAGGCGTTCTACTCGCTGATCCTGGACCGTCGGATCGGCTCGTACGAGCTGCCGGCCGGCTCGATCGTGATCGGCGCCGGCAACCGGGCCACCGACAACGCGCTCGCCCGGCCGATGGCGTCCGCCCTGGTCAACCGGCTGGTGCACGTGCACCTGCGGGCCTCGGCCACCGACTGGCTGGCCTGGGCTGCCGGCGCGGGCCTGCACCCGTGGGTGCTGGACTACCTGACCGAGCGCCCGGACCAGCTGTGGGTGGCGCCGCCGAAGACCGAGGAGCCGTTCTCCACCCCGCGCAGCTGGCACATGCTCTCCGACGCGCTGCGCTCCTTCGGCGAGGGCGTCGACGAGGCGACCGTCCGGCTGCTGGCGGCCGGCACGCTGACCGGGCATCACGCGGCCGGCTTCACCGCGTACGTCAAGACGGTGCGCCACCGGTACGGCCTGGACGCCATCGTCCGGGGCGACGCCGGCTGGCCGCGCGCGGCGACCGACCGGGACCTGCTCTACTTCTTCGCCGAGGCGTTCCGGGCGCGGCTGGTCAAGGAGCTGCCCGCCGACCGCGACCACGCCTCCCGCCCGGTCCGCGACTTCGCCCTGCGCGCCAAGGGCCTGCTGGTCGAGCTGGCCGAGATCTCCCTGGAGTGCGCCCAGCTGGTCGTCGCCACCGACGACGAGGGGATGCCGGTGCTGCCGGCGTGGTTCCTGGTCGAGGTGACCCGGGACCTGCCCCGGCTCGTCGCCGCCCGGGCCTGAGCCGTGGCCGCCCGCCGCGCCGGCCGCCGGCCGGACCCGAACGAGGAGGCGTTCCGCCAGGCCAGGCAGCGGGTCACCACGCACCCGATGTTCCGGCCGCTCTGCTCCGCCGGCGCCGCGCGCAACGCCTGGTTCGCCTGGTCCGACGACGACGAACTCGCCGACCAGCGAGGGTGGGCGCGGGTCCGCGAGGACGGGAAGGTGGTGGTCAACCGGCGGCGCCGCGCCGACGCCGACGAGTGGTACTGGGTGCTGGTGCACTGCCTGCTGCACCTCGGCTTCGGTCACCTCGACCCCGAGCGGGAGGACCCGGCCGACCGGGCCGAACAGGCCGCCGCCTGCCTGGTGGTGGCCCGGTTCCAGCACGACGCCAAGCTGGGCCGGCCGCCGGGCCGAACTGCCACCCCCGCTGCCCGCCGGGGACGAGGCCCGGCTCGCCGCCCGGTGGCGGGAGAGCGGCGTTCCCGACGGGTACGCGACTGCGGACGCCGACGAGTGGTACTGGGTGCTGGTGCACTGCCTGCTGCACCTCGGCTTCGGTCACCTCGACCCCGAGCGGGAGGACCCGGCCGACCGGGCCGAA
>NZ_JAEVHN010000376.1:0-6067 GCF_016803375.1 Micromonospora sp. 4G55 | reverse complement strand
AGCGGTACGTCGTACCGGCCGTCGGGCCGCTCCTCGGACCGGCTCACGAGCGCTCCCGGACGGCCGACCGGACCTGGCGGATGCTCTCCAGCACCAGTTGTTCGGCGGTGGCGAGGCTGTCCCGGGTGAGCACCACGCCGCCGTGGTGGGCTCGGATGAAGTCGTCGAAGGCGGCGGCGGTGGAGCGCGGGGTGAAGCCGTACTCCCGCTCCAGCCGGCTGGTGTCGACCACCCGGCCGTGCACGAAGAGGTCGACCTGGTCGAGGCCGTAGCGGCCGAAGCCGAGGTTGCGGGCGAGCGCGGCGGCCCCGGACAGGCCCGGCTCCAGCACCGGCACGGCGACCCGGCCGGCCCGGCGGATCGCCTGGGAGAGCGAGAGCACCCCCGGCCCGGCGACGTTGTAGGTGCCCGGGTGCTCCTCGGCGATGGACCGGTGCAGCACCTCCAGGGCGTCGTCGAAGTGCACGAACTGCAACCGCGGGTCGCGCCCGAAGACGGTGGGCACCACCGGCTGGGAGAAGTAGCGGGTGAGCGTGGTGTCGGCGGTCGAGCCGATGAACGGCGCGAAGCGCAGCACGGTGGCGGTCACGTCGGGACGGCGGCGGCGGAAGCCTCGGACGTACCCCTCGATGTCGAGGATGTCGCGGCCGAAACCGCCGCGCGGCACCTCGCGGGGCTCGGTCTCCTCGGTGAAGACCGCCGGGTCGCGGAAGGACGCGCCGTACGCGGCCGTGGAGGAGCGGACCACCAGCTTGCGCAACCGCGGCGCCCGCTGGCAGGCGGCGAGCAGCTGCATGGTGCCGATGACGTTCTGCTCCTTCATCGCCGCCCGGCCGCCGTGCTGGGGGTCGGGCGAGCTGACCAGGGCGAGGTGCACCACGGCGTCGACGTCCAGGTCGACGAGGAGCCCGCCGAGCGAGCCAAGGTCGAGCCGAACCCGCTCGACCCGGTCGAGCAGGTCGGTGAACTCGGGGCCGGGGGTGGCCGGGTCGACGCCGATCACCCGCTCGATGCGCGGGTCGGCGGCGAGCCGGGCGGCGACGTGCGCGCCGAGGTAGCGGCCGACCCCGGTCACGACGACGACCCCCGGAGCACCTGAGGTGCCACCGGGGGTCATCTCGTACGCCCTGACCGGCAGACGGGACCGAGCCGGGACGTCCGCGGCCTGATCACCTGAGCCTCCGAGGGTCGACAGTTGGCAAGTGGTGCCGGAAGCCGGGCCATGGCCCGGCCCCGGTCACTTGCCGAGACGGCGACGCTGGACGCGGGTCTTGCGCAGCAGCTTGCGGTGCTTCTTCTTAGCCATGCGCTTGCGGCGCTTCTTGACCACCGAGCCCATACGACAGCCTTTCAATGCAAACGTGCGGGGCGGACGAGTGGCGCCACGTCGGTGGCGCCGATGACCGCTTGCGGACAACGGACCGGACCAGCCTGGTGGCGTCGGGGCTCACCGGCGAGGGTCACGATCGGCTCCAGGGTAGCCGGAGTGCGTCAGCAGGACCAACGCGCCCCCGTCGATGCCCGTTACGTCGCAGTCGGCGCACCGCCGGGCGAGGGGTCAGGCGGTCTCCTGAAACGCGCCCCGGAGATAGTCGTGCACCGCGTGCTCCGGCACCCGGAACGACCGGCCGACCCGGACCGCGGTGAGCTCACCGCTGTGCACCAGGCGGTAGACCGTCATCTTGGACACCCGCATGACCGACGCCACCTCGGCGACGGTGAGGAACTTGACATCCGACAGCCGACCGTCGGACTGCGACCCGGCCATGGCTCACCCGACCCATCCCATGCCCGGCGCGTACCGAGCGACCGGAGCTTCCGTCCGGGCCGGCAACGCGCGTGTTACCAGTACGGTAGCGGGGCCGCTGTGACCGGCGCGATCCCTTCGTACAACTGATCATGCCCGGCTCGCCGTTCACCCGACCGTGACCTGCCGTTTCGTCCCCGTCTGCGCTCCGCGTCCGGTTCCCGGGACCGGTGGCGGGCACCGGTCCCGCGAGGCCTGCGAGAGCGACCCGGGCGGCTCATTCGGCGCGCAGCGCGACCACCGGGTCGAGCCGGCCGGCCCGCTGCGCCGGCACCACCCCGAAGACGATGCCCACCGCCGCCGACACCCCGAACGCCAGCGCCAGCGACCACCAGGTGATCGCGGCCGGGATCGGCGAGACGGCGTCCACCAGCAGCGCGGCGCCCACGCCGAGCGCCATCCCGGTCAACCCGCCGATCGCGGTGAGCAGCACCGCCTCCAGCAGGAACTGCACCCCGATGTCGCGGGGGCGGGCGCCGACGGCCTTGCGCAGGCCGATCTCCCGGGTCCGTTCGCGCACCGAGACCAGCATGATGTTGGAGACGCCCACCCCGCCGACGAGCAGCGAGATACCGGCGATGGCGGCGAGCACGCCGGTGAGCACCCCGAGGATGTCGCCGAGCACGCCGAGGATCTGCTGCTGGGTGACCGCGCTGAACTCGGTGTCCGGGTGCCGGCGGGACAGCTCGGCGACGATCCGGTCGCCCAGCTCGCCGATTCGCTCCCGGTCCGGGGCCTTGACCGCGATGCCGTCCACCCGCTGGGTGCCCCAGAGTCGCTGGGCCGCGGTGACCGGCACGTGCACCTCGTCGTCCCGGTCGACGCCGAGGCTCTGCCCGAGCGGCGCGAACACCCCGATCACCCGGAACCGGACGCCGGCGAGCGCGACCTGCTGGCCGAGCGGAGCCCGGTCGGGAAAGAGCGCCCGGGCCACCGAGTCGCCGAGCACCGCCACCCGGCGGCTGGTGTCCACGTCGGCGCCGGTCAGGTAGCGGCCCCGGGCCAGCGAGCGGGTGAAGACCGTCGGGGTGGTCTCCAGCACCCCCTGCACGGTGGTGAAGTCGGAGCGGTTGCCGGCCCGGGCCGTCGCGCCGGAGGCGATGGTGACCGCGACCCGGCTGGGGTCGCCGACCACCCGGGAGACCGCGTCGACGTCGGAGAGGGTCAGCGGGGAGACCACCGGCGCGGTGCCCACGTCGATCCGGCCGGGTACCACCAGCAGCAGGTTGGAGCCGAGCCCCTCGACCTGCTGTTCGACCTTCTGCTTGGTCCCGGTGCCGATGGCGACCAGCAGCACCACGGACGCCACGCCGATGATCACACCGAGCATGGTCAGCGCGCTGCGCATCCGGTTGGCCCGCAGCGCGTCCAGCGCCACCCGCCACGCCTCGGCGAGCCTCACGACGCCCCGCCGGCCCGCTCGTCGCCCGCCCGGTCCGTCCCGGCCACGTCCACTCGGGAGGTCCCCCGGCCCGCGGCGTCCGCAAGTCGCGTTCCGACCCCAGGGTCCGCGTCCGGTCCCGGCCGGACGGCGGCGTCCACCTCGGAACCGCGTCCAGCCACTTCGGGGGTACGCCGGTCGGCCGCCGGATCGCGCGGAAGGCGTCCGGTGGCTCCGGTGGCGCCACCGGAGCCACCGGACGGGTGCCCCGGGCCGCTTCCGGACGCGGACCGGGGCTCCGCGCTGGGAGCGTCCACCAGTGTGTCAGGTGCCGCCACTGGCCCGGACGGCGGTCGATCATGAACGGTGGAGGCGCTGTCCGACACCACCACCCCGTCGCGCATCGCGATCCGCCGCCGGGCCCGGGCCGCCACCTCGTTGTCGTGGGTCACCATCACCAGCGCCACTCCCGACTCGGCGTTGAGCTGCTCCAGCAGGGCCAGCACCGCCTGGCCGGTCACCGTGTCCAGGTTGCCGGTCGGCTCGTCGGCGAGCAGCACCGTCGGGTCGTGACCAACGCCCGGGCGATCGCCACCCGCTGCTGCTCACCGCCCGAGAGCTGGTTCGGGCGGTGGTCCAGCCGGTGCCCCAGGCCGACCCGGCCGAGCATCGCGGCCGCCCGCGCGCGCCGTTGCCGGGCCCCGACGCCGCGGTAGACCAGCGGCAGCGCCACGTTGTCCACCGCCGACGTCCGCGGCAGCAGGTGGAACGCCTGGAAGACGAAGCCGATGGTCTCGTTGCGCAGCGTCGCCAGCTCCGGCGCGGAGAGAGCGCCGACGTCCCGGCCACCGATCACCAGCCGACCGCCGGTGGGCTGGTCCAGCCCGCCGAGCAGGTGCATCAGGGTCGACTTGCCGGAGCCGGACGGCCCGACGAGGGCCACGTAGTCCCCCGGCGCCACGGTCAGCGAGACGCCGCGCAGCGCCGGCACGGAGACACCGTCGAGCTGGTACGTCCGGGAGACGTCCACCGCCTCTATCGCCGCCGGACCGCTCACGAGGATTCCCTCGTTCCCGGCGGCGGGGCTGGCAGAACCGGCTCACTCCTCGCGCTCACCGGACTTCCTGGCCGTCCTGGACCTGGTCGGTGCCGCGCACCACGACGCGGTCGCCGGCCTGCACCCCGTCGAGGATCTGCACCAGGTCCTGCCCCTGCACGCCCACCGTCACCGGCGCCCGGTCCGCCCGGCCGTCGCGGACCAGCCAGACCGCGTCCCGACCGTCGGCGGAGAAGACCGCCGAAGCGGGGACGGTGACCACGTCGGCGGCTTCGCGTACCCGCAGGTGCACCACGGCGTTCATGCCGGGGCGGGGCGCCGGTGCGGCCTCGCCCTCGCCGAGCCGGCCCGCGCCGAGCGACAGCCGCACCCGGTAGGTGACCCCACCCCGGGCGGAGCTGGTGGGCAGCACGTCGACCGAGCGGACGGTGGCGTCGTAGCTCGCGCCGGTGACCGCGTCCAGTTCGACGTCGGCGACCAGGCCGGGGCGGACCAGCAGCACGTCGGTCTCGTCGACCTCGGCGAGCAGGCCGAGCGCACCGGTGTCCACGATGGTCAGCACGGGCGTGCCGGCGGTGACCCGGCCACCGGCGACCACCGCGTCGTCCACGCCCGGCGGCGGTCCGGCGCGGGACGGGGTGAGCGCCGACGGGTCGATCCCGGCGGGCACCTGCCCGCCGCCGAGCAGGGCGGACAGGTCGGTGCCGCCGCCGGCGGGGCGCCGCCGGGCTGCACGACTCCCCCGATCGGCGCGCAGGGTCAGCGCGTCGACGGTCGCCTTCGCCAGGTCGTACGCCTGCCGGGCCTGGAGCCGTTGCGCGGCCGACAGCGCGCCGACCGCCGAGTTGAGTCCGGCGACGCCCCGCTGCACCGAGCGGACGGCCTGGTCGGCGGTACGCGCCGCGGCGGCGTACTGCTGCTGCGCGGAGGTCACCTGGGCGAGCAGCGCGTCCCGTACCTTGTGGTCGGCGATCTTCCCCGCGGCGTCCCGGGCGGCGTCGAACGCCTCGTCGGCGGCCTTGTCGGTGCCGCGACGGCGGGTGCCCAGGTCGCCCACGCCGACGCCCCGGCCGGCCCGTTCGGCGGCCCGGAGGGCCCGTTCGGCGGCCCGGAGGGCGTCGCGGGCCTGGCGGAGGCGCTCCTGGGCGGACGGGGAGCTGATCACGGCGAGCACCTGACCGCGCCTGACCCGCTGGCCGGGCTGGACCCGCAGACTGCTGACGGTGCCGTCGGCGGGTGCGGTGAGGGTGGCCGCGGCGCGGGCGGTCACGGTGGCCGGAGCGTCGATCACCTCGGCGACGGCGGCCCGGCTGGCCGGGGCCAGCGCGACCGTGGACTCGTCGTCCCCGCAGGAGGCGGCGGTGGTGCCGGTGAGGACGACGACGGCAAGCAGGGCGGTGAGCAGGCGGGGCCGCGTGGCTACGGGGGGCCGCGGCGAATCGGGGCGGCGCACGGGCCAACCTTAGCCCGGCGTCGATACGACGCCGAGCGGCGCGACCGGCCTACCGGGCGGACCGCGTCCACCCGGCGACGAGGGCCGCCCGCTGTCATCGGACGGTCGCCCGGACGTAGGCGACGCACTCGTCGTGCAGGGCGGTCCACGGGTCGCCGAGGACCTGCTCGGACGCGTCGTCCAGCGACCGCCGGTCGTGCACCACGGCCCGGAAGAAGTCGAGCACCTGCTGCTCGCCGTACCGGTCGACGAGGTGCCGGACGGCGAGGTAGCCGACGCCGTAGCTGCCGCCGACCCGGTCGGCCGGGGCGGCGTCGGCCGGGGTCAGGGCGTCCAGCCGACCGTTCCACCCGCCGGCGACGAGCTGCC
>NZ_JAEVHN010000375.1:0-6132 GCF_016803375.1 Micromonospora sp. 4G55 | reverse complement strand
GCGGAATCGACGCCCTACGGCCACGACCCGGCGCGACCCTGCCCAGATCGGCCAGCCCACGCTCGGCGAACTCCGACCGCCACGCCCGCACCGTCACCCGGGTCACCCCAGCCAGCACCGCATTGTCGGCGTTGGACATCCCGTCCGCGGCCCGCAGCAGCACCTGCGCCCGCTGCACCAGCCGATGCTCGACCGTACGCGACTTGGCAAGAGACTCCAGCAGTTCCCGCTGGCCGGGTTCGAGCACCAGTGGTGCGGCAGAACGTGTCACGTCCAGAGCCTACTAAAAAGGCTAGCTATTTGCGAGACACAACACTAGGTGAGGTCTCTTGATCTAGGCAGCGCGGCCGCGCAAGGCATGGGTGAGGGCGATGTCCACGCTTCCATGCATTCGTCGTGCCTGATCTGCGCCCGGGGCCCGCTCCCGTTGCCTGACGATGCCAGGGGAGGGAGGGACATGAGTGGCTCTCGCGGTCGGGCGGATGGGGCTGGAGAGGGTGAGCCCGGCCTGGCGGTGGGAGACGTCGCCCGGTGGGCAGGTGCTACGCCGGCCTGTCAGCCCTCCGTGGGGAGAGATCGCCGTGGTCGCTGTTTTGTCGGCTCCCGGTCACCGTGGCCGCCCGTCTGGATCCGGCATGCCTCGGCGAGCAGTGCTGAGCGCGTCAGGGACCACTCGGCCTCGGGGATGGCTGGCGCGGCTGCCAGATGCTCGGGCAACGAGGAGATCACTCTGGTGACGAGTGCGCTAGCGATGTGCCGGCGTTCAACCCGGAGTCCTGTGTTGTGGCAGGTCCGGCAGCGTATGAGGCCGGCTGCGCACTTGATGGCGCCGAAGCAATCGGGGCAGCGGTTAAGGTCGGCAAGGATGTCGTCGGTGAGGACGTCGGCCAAGGTGTGGGGGCCGGTGCCGCCGTAGCCCCAAGCGAACAGGCCGCGGGCGCCTGCTTCACTGTCGCGCAGCAGCCGCCGGCTGCCGTCTGGTTCCTCGACCACCACGAGGTACGAGCCATCACGTTCGGGTAGGCCGTGGTAACGCCGCTCGATGAGGCCGGACGCTGCGAGAAGCTTCCGAAGGCTGTCGTGTAGGCCAAGCGCACGCGGCCCCGATAGAAGCACCTCACGTCGACCGGTTTTAGCATTTGCCGACCAGTGGATAGCCCCCGCGATGAGGCGACGAAGCTGGGGATGCATTCGTCGGGCGCAGGGGACCTCGTCGCATTCGTCATCTAGTTGGTTTCCCTGCTCGGTGGCCGGCCAGCCGGCATCGTCGTCGTCCTGCTCGTCCGTGTCGTACTCGTCTAGGACCCGCGTGAGGTACTCGTGTAGGTGTTGGGCGGCGCCACGGTCGCCCTCGCGACCGGCGGCGATCGCGTGGGCCCACAGAGTGAACAGGTAGGCGGCCGGGTAGATCGGATCATTCACGCGCAAGTGGAGCTGGAGTTCTTTCTCAGCCCTCTTGACCAAGGCGTCCGGGAGTGTCTGTGGCTGACCGGCGGGAGCCGGCTGGCGGCGGCGCTTTTCCGGGCTGTGGACCAGCCAGCCAGCGGCGATCAATCGGGCCTGCCAGGCTGTGGCGGCAAGCGGGTAGGGACTTCCGTTGGTCCGCCACGGCAGCCAGTCGACCAGTTCGTTGATCGCTCTGTCTGCCTGGTGACCGGGCGGAGTAGCGGATAGGAGCGGGTCGAATTCGGCGATAAGGCCGGCGAGTACCAGCGATGCGCGGTGCTGGTTAGCGTCCGTATCGTTACGGTGACCCCGATTTAGGTCTCGGGCCACGCGGTCGAGTGCCTGCATGTAGACCTGAACCGCTCGTCCGTCGCCTGTGGTGGCTGCCATCGTCGCTGCGCTGAGGAGCCTCCGCCCCGCCAGTAGCGCTCGTCGATCGAAGCCGGCGTGAAAGGCGGCCGCCGCGAGCTCGGCCAGCGTCTCGCCGACGGCCACGGCGGGGCCGGTCGGGTCGGGTGTGTGGGTGGTGCGCCATCCGGTGCGGTCTGGGGGCAGCGGACGAGCCGGACTGATGTCCTCGGTAAGCCGGGACGCGATTAGTTCTAGTTGTTCTTCGACGGCATCGCTGGGTGGCATCCGATAGGTCGAGTAGAGCTGGTTTGCGAGGTGCCCGAGGCGTCGTACGTCGGCTTCAAACGCGGCGCTGCCCTGCCACCCGGCTGGCCAGGCCGCATTCGCCGGCGTGGGCGCGGCGAGCACGGAGGCGAGACGATTTACCTCAGCAAGGAAGAGGTCGTAGGCGTCAACGCTCATCGTCCGCATGTTGGCTGATGAGTGCGCCGTCACTTGTGCCGCGGGCTGCGTGTGTACGACCGATGCGAAGATCGCCAGAAGCTTCTGAGCGTCCAATGCACGACGGGTCGCGTCGTCCATCGCCTCGCTCACCGAGCGTGACACCAGTCGTCGATGCCCCTGCTCTGGACCAATTGCATCCGTCGGGCCGGGCCCTCGCCACAGACCGACCGCGTCCCCGTTCTCGACGCTGCTGCGCTCAGCCAAGCGTTGGAGTCGATTTTCGGCAGCGTGTGTCGGCCTCCCGTCCAGGTTAGCTGGGGCGCGGTGCCGCCGACGGCCGCCGACGTTGGGCGATGGCGGTTTCAGTGCCGGAAGAATGGGGGGTTGCAGGAGATTTGCCAGCCGCGCCCCGATGACGTCCACGAGGGCGTCGAGCAGGACGTCACCATGTACGTACGGGCCGGCCCCTCGGGTCCGCTGCGCTAGGTCGCCGATGGTTTCGATCACCGCTTCGGCCACCACGGGATCACGGCTGAGGTGAACACCCAAGGCCGCGAGCGCGGCGATCACGTCCTCTCGGCCAGCGTCGGGCTCCCGCCCCAGGTCGGCCGCTACCAGCCGGACGGCTCGGGCGATCTCCTCCGGTCGCTCACCGGCGTGCCAGCGCAGCACCAGAACTAGCCCCCACGTTGCTGCCGCCGTCCGGTACTGCCCGATGGGCAGGCGGGTGGCGCCGACAAGCTCGGTGAGCAGCTCCGTCTGGGCTGCCAGAGCCCGTTGCGATCGGGAAGTACGGCCAGCGAGCGCGGCAACTCTCTGCGCTGTGTGGCTCACAAGCCAACCTGGGTTGGCCCGACGCGATCCACGCCAGGTCGCATCGGCTAGGAGCAGCAGCGCCGTTCCGAAGCCGGCGAACGCCAGGCGGGTCGCGAACGGGGAGGGATTGACCGCCGCGACCATAGGTAGCACGACGCCCAGGGCAGCGACGGCAGCCACACTCATGGCGCTGGACCAGTTGAAGACGACCCTCGCTGCGCGCCAGGAAAACGGGGAGAGCAGCTGTATAGCGACCAGCGCAACTGTCGGCAGCAGGACCAGCAACGCGGCGACAATGGCGGACATAGCGAGGCCGGCGGCGGATTGGAAGCCCCGGCCGGCGTCACCTGCGGCAAGGGGAATCCGCGGCCAAACAGTGCTGCCGAAGACCCAGGCCGCGGTCGCCACCCACCCCCATGCGGCAGCTCCCGTCTGCCGCCACCGTACGCGCCGAAACTTGCTTTGAATCACGGCGCTGAGTATGCGCCCGCGCGTCCAGCGGTATGGGTGGCTGGCTGGTCTGGCCGTGCGGCCAGGCTGCCGGCCCACCCCATCGCCGGTCAACGGCCTGTCGTTCAGCGGCGGCCCCGTGGGCTTTCCGATCTCCGCGCCAGCCGCCGGGCATCGGGCTTGACGGCCGCAGAGCGACAGCGGCAGCGGCCGGCGCGCGCCCTGGCGGCGGCGCGTGCGGCCCGTTCAGGGCGGCCTTGATAGACGTGCAGAAAGTCCTCCCACACCAGCCGGCAGCCGGCTGTCCGGTCTCGGGACCTGCGTGACAGATCGGTATCAGGACTTGGGTGACACTTAGCCTGGGATGGCCGGGGCCACGGCGATCAACCACGATGGGCGCATGATCGAGCGGGAAATCGAGCAGGGACCGACGAACGTCGTCGCTCGGCGCGTGATGGCAATGGTGCTCACCAACTTGGTCGTCGTTGCGGTGCCAGCCGTGCTCATTGCCTGGCGCAATCCGTGGCACTACGTTCACCTGATGCCGTTTGGCCGGTCGTCAGTCGTGGCCAGTGTGCTGTTCGTCGTACCGGCGCTGCTCGGCATGGCGGCATGGCTTGTTCTGCGGCCAGCGCCGGCGCGGGCGGTGGCTGTGGTCGCGACCGTCTTGGCGTTGGTCATGGCTTGGGGTGGCTTCCAGTTTCGCACTGGGGCATCGCTCTACGGCTACGAGTCAGACGGGGACATCCGGGTTGTAGCCGTCTCCCCAGGAGGTTCGTTCGAGCTGGTCCTGCTGCACTACCCCGCGTTCATGACGGGCTTCGACATCCTACGGATTCGGTCACGGGCTGGACTGAGGAGCCGGGAAGCCAACCAGGACCTCGCATGCTTTGCCACGCCGTTCGATCCGGTTGGCCCCGAGGGCACCTTCGGTACCGCTCACTTCCTGAGCGACCACGAGATTGAGGTCCGCACCGAGGCAGGCCAGCCCTGGACGACGAGGTTCGACCCGCGCACCCTCCTGGTTGTCTCCACCCTGGCCAGTAGGCCGATAACCTCGCCAGGTCGGTGCGCTATGGCGCACAGGGCCGAACGGCTTGATCTGTCCACCCGACCGGAACCCGGCACGAGGGGGCACCCTGCCCACCGTTCAGGCTTCCGAAGCGGCGTCTGGAGCCTGGTGATCGCCGGCGCACTGCGGTGCACGACCGGCGGCAGATGTGTTCACTTGGTCTTGGTAGACGCCACCAGCGATACGTGCCCATCCCGCCGCAGGAGAGGTGCGCTCGGACCGGAGTGTTGGCTAGCCGTTGAACTGTTCCCAGTCGAGACGAGAGCGTAGGGGCCGCAGGGCTGAGCGTTGTCGGCTGCCGACGCTCAGCCAGATACCACTGTCGCCGTAGTCGGCGGCCATGGCGACCAGTCCGGGAGCCACCCAGTGGCGCGTCGGGTCGCCAGGTACGCGCATGGGCTGCAGCGGGACGGGAACCAGATCCTCGACGAACCGGTCCAGCATCTCCGTGGTGACCGTGGCGAAGCCGGTGAACGGTGAGGTGCTCACCGCTTCGTTGAGGGCGAACTGGAGCAGGAAGCCGCTGAGGCGTTCCCGCTCGCGCAACCGCTGCGGGCCGCCGTCGTACCACACGACCGGATCGTCGTCGGTGGGGTCGATCAACGCCACCCAGACGCCCTGATTCTCGGCCGCGAAGGCCACCAGCGGCTCGTCTTCCAGGTACTCGATCCTGTCGGGCGGCTCGATGAAGTCCTGCCGGCCGAGGATTTCCTCGCGGCCTCCGGCGATGTCGTGGAAGGCCAGCAACGGGGCCGGGAGTTTCATAGCCGCGTGTTGGGGTGTGGCCGGTAGCACCGGCACATCGGCGTACCAAGCGGTCAGAAAGGAACGCAGTGCCCGGGTCAGGTCCTGCGGCACATCGTCCAGCCAGGCGATACCGGGTACCGGCAGCGTCGGCGTCGGCGTCGGCCGCACCTTGTCTAGCAGTTCGGGGGGAAGCCGCTCGCCCCAGGTCAGTTCAGCGAATGTGAGTGGCCCCTGTTGCCCCGTGTACGGGTTCATCCCGCGGTAGATGCTGCGGGCTTGGTAGAGCTCACCGAGAGCCAGGCAGCCATCCGCCATCTTGACAAAGCCCAGAAGCGGCTGATTGGCCTGGTTCTTCGAGCGTATCCACTGAGTCGCCTCGCTGGGTAAAGGCTCCCGCAGCACCAGTGTGTTCGCGTTGTCGACAGCGGTGCCGTGGGGCCGGTCTCCGGCGTCGACGATCACGACCAGAGCGTTGGCCCCGTACGCGAAGGTGACACCATCACCATGCACGACCTCGACGTTCGGGCCGGCAGCACCCACCGCCGCCCGCTCCGGGACAACCGACCATCCCTCGATCATCGGGCGAGTATAGGAGCCCGGATCGAACCGGAGAGTTGATCAGGTCTAGGCGAGCGTCGCCCAGCGGCGAGGTCAACTCGACATGAATAGCCGCTCGCGCTTGGCGCGTGACGGAAGCTTCGGCAGATCCGCGCGTCTGGCGCATGTACCCCGCGTTCGGCCTTGGTGCTGGACGAGTAGCGCCGGAGTCGGTCATCGTGCTGAGCGTGGCTAAGGGACGTCTCGTA
>NZ_JAEVHN010000374.1:0-6142 GCF_016803375.1 Micromonospora sp. 4G55 | reverse complement strand
CCGCCCGGCGGGGCCGCCGCGCCGGACGGTGCCGCCCAGCGCCTGGTCCAGATGGTCCACGAGCCGCATCCGGGGCTGCTGCGGGTGTACGACCTCAGCGGGCTGCCCGGCTGGCAACGCGACCAGGAGTTGCAGGCCCGGATGCACGCCGAGGCGCACACCCCGATGGACCTGGAACGCGGCCCGGTGCTGCGCGCCGGCCTGCTGTGCTGCGCGCCCGAGGAGCACGTGCTCCTGCTGACGCTGCACCACGTCGCCGTCGACGAGTGGTCGCTCGGCATCCTGCACGACGAGTGGGCACAGCTCTACGACGCACACCGCGCGGGCCGGCCGGCGGACCTCGACCCGGTCGACGTCGACCACCGCGCCCACGCGGCGTGGCAGCACGACTGGCTCGGCGGTGCGGAGGCGGCCGCCCAGCGCGAATACTGGCGGACGCAGCTCGCGGACGCGCCCGCCGTCCTCGAACTGCCCACCCGCGGGCCTCGGCCCGCCGTACCGTCCGGTGCCGGGGCCACCCTGTCGATCCCGCTGGACGTCTCCACGGACGCGCTGATGGCGCTCTGCCAGCGGACGCGGGTCTCCCCGTACATGGTGCTGCTCGCCGTGCTCCACGTGCTGCTGGCCCGCTGGACGGGGCAGCGCGACATCGTGGTGGGCACGCCGGTGGCCAACCGGCAGCGCCCCGAGACGCGGAACCTCGTCGGGCTGCTGCTGAACACCGTCGCCATCCGGGCCCGGTTGGCCGACGATCCGTCGTTCGAGACGCTGCTCGGACGGGTGCGCACCGCCGTCCTCGACGCCCTGGGCAACTCCGACCTTCCCTTCGAGACCCTGGTCGAGTCGCTGCGCCCGGCTCGCCAGCCCGGTTTCAGCCCGCTGTTCCAGGTGATGTTCGTGTACGGCCGGGAGGCGACGCCCCCGCCCCTCGACGGCCTGACGGTCACCCCGCTGGAGGTACCCGCCGGCACCGCAAAGTTCGACCTCACCGTCTCGGTCCGGGAGAATGCCGACGGCCTGCGGACCGTGCTGGAGTACCGCACGGACCTGTTCGACGACGAGACGATGGTCCGCCTCGCCGGGCACTTCCAGACGCTGCTGCGGTCGCTGCTGGCCGACCCGGGCAGGCCGGTCGGCTCCGCCGCGATGCTCACCCCCGGCGAGTACCGGCAGCTAGTCGTCGAGGCCAACCGCACCGTCACCCCGGCCGAGCCGGACGAGCTGGTCCACGTGCTGATCGAGCAGCAGGCGCGGCGGACCCCCGCCGGCGTGGCGGTGACCGACGGGGACACCGCGCTGACCTACCACGAGCTGCACATCCGGGCCGAGGCGCTGGCCGAGACGCTGCGCCAGCGCGGGGTCGGCATCGGCGGCCTGGTGGGGGTGCTCCTGCCGCGCGCGGTGCCGTTCGCCGTGGCGGTCCTCGCCGTGCTGAAGACCGGCGCGGCCTACGTACCGATGGATCCGTCCAACCCGCCCGCCCGACTGCGGTACCTGATCGACGACACGGCGGCCCCGGTGGTCCTCACCTGCGCCGAGATGGCGCACCTGGTGCCCGACGGCACGGCGCTGCTGGTGCCGGGCCCGGACACGCCAGTCGCGGCGGCCGACTCCGGTCGGGGCGCCAACGGCTCGGGCGGCGGGCCGAGGCGACGGCCGCGCCGACGGCCGATGCCGTCGGCGGAGGACCTGGCGTACGTCATCTACACCTCCGGGTCCACGGGCCGCCCCAAGGGCGTCATGGTCACCCACCGCGGCGTGTGCAACTACCTGCGCTGGGCGGCCCAGGCCTACCGGTTGCAGCCCGGGGACACCGTCCCGCTTCACTCGTCGATCGGGTTCGACCTGACCGTCACGAGTCTGCTGGTGCCGCTGACCAGCGGGGCCACCGTGCTGATGATCGGCGAACACCTCGGCCCCGAGGCGCTGGGCGAGGCGCTGCGCCGGCAGCGGACGGCGTTCGGGCTGGTCAAGATCACTCCGGCCCAGCTCGACCTGGTCAACCGTCAACTCAGCCCCGCCGAGCTGGCCGACCGCACCCGGTGCTTCGTCATCGGCGGCGAGAACCTGCGCGCCGACCAGGTGGCGCCGTGGCGGGCCCACGCGCCCGGCACCGCGCTGGTCAACGAGTACGGCCCGACCGAGACCGTGGTCGGCTGCGCCGCGTACGAGGTGGATCCGACCACGCCGACCGACGGCTCGGTCCCCATCGGCCGGCCGATCGCCAACACCGAGCTGTACGTGCTCGACGGGTGGCTGAACCCGGTCCCGGCGGGCGTGGTCGGCGAGCTGTACGTCGGCGGAGCCGGCGTGGCGCGCGGGTACCTGCACCAGCCGAGGCTGACCGCCGAGCGGTTCGTCCCGCACCCGTTCTCGTCGGTCCCCGGCGCGCGGCTGTACCGCACCGGCGACCTGGTGCGCCTGCGCCCGGACGGCAACCTCGAATACCTGGGCCGCACCGACCACCAGGTCAAGCTGCGCGGCTTCCGGGTGGAGTGCGGCGAGATCGAGGCGGCCGTCCGGCGGTTGCTGCCGGACAGCGACGTGACGGTGCAGCTACGCCGGGACGACCCCGACGACCCGCAGCTCGTCGCGTACCTGGCGGGCGGGGCGGGAACCGACGCCGCGACCCTGCGGACGGCCCTCGCCGCCGAACTGCCGTCCTACCTGGTTCCCGCCGCGTTCGTCTTCCTCGACGCGCTGCCGCTGACCGGCAACGGGAAGGTGGACGCCGCCGCGTGCCCGCTCCCGACCGCGCCCGCGACGTGCCGCGGCAGCGACCCGCACCCGAGCGGCCCGCGACACCCGCACCGCCGGTGGCCCCGCCCACCGACCCGGCCCGGTGGGACACCGCACGGCTCGACCGGCTGGTCGTGGACGTGTGGCGCGACGTGCTCGGCGTCGAGCGGGTCGGGATGCGGGACAACTTCTTCGACCTCGGCGGCCACTCGATGCGCCTGCTGGCCGTCCTCGACCGGCTGCGGCCGAACTCGGCGACGTCGTCACGGTCACCGACCTGTTCCGCAACCCCACGGTCGAATCCCTGGCGGCGTTCCTGACCACCGCCACCACCGGCACGACCGCTCCGGCGGCCCCGGCCGCCGACGCCGCGCCGGCCCGCGCCGCCCGGCCATCCGTGCTGGCGAGCGCCGACACCGGCCAACCCAGCGGCCTGATCGCCGTCGTCGGGATGGCCGGCCGCTTCCCCGGCGCGCGGACCGTCGACGAGTACTGGCACAACATCCGCACCGGGGTGGAGTCGGTCCGGGAGTTCACCGTCGAGGAGATGCTGGCCGACGGGGCGGACCCGACCCGGCTCGACGACCCGGCGTACGTGCGGGCCGGCACCTACCTGCCCGGGATCGACCAGTTCGACGCGGCCTTCTTCGGCTTCACGCCCCGCGAGGCGCAGACCCTCGACCCGCAGCACCGGCTGCTGCTCGAGTGCGCCTGGCACGCGCTGGAGCACGCCGGCTACGACCCGTCCCGCCACCCCGGACGGATCGGCCTGTTCGCCGGCTCCGGTCGCAGCACCTACCTGCTCGACCACCTGAGCAGCCACCCGGAGCTGACGAGCACCATCGGCGAGCACCAGCTGTCGATCAGCAACGACAAGGACTTCCTGCTCAGCCGGGTCGCCTACAAGCTCGACCTGACCGGCCCCGCCGTCACCGTCGCCACGGCCTGCTCGACCTCGCTGGTGGCCGTGCACCTCGGCCGGCAGAGCCTGCTGACCGGCGAGTCCGACCTGGTCCTGGCCGGCGGGGTCAGCGTCTTCCCCGCCCAGCGGCGCGGCTACCTCTACCACGACGGCGGGATCTACTCCCCCGACGGGCACTGCCGCCCGTTCAGCGCCGACGCGCGCGGCAGCATCGAATCCAGCGGGGTCGGCATCGTCGCGCTCAAACGGTGGGAGGACGCCGTCGCCGACGGCGACACGATCTACGCCGTGATCCGCGGTTCGGCCGTCAACAACGACGGGGCCCGCCGCACGGGCTACACCGCGCCGGGCGTCGACGGCCAGGTCCGGGTGATCAGCAGCGCGCTGGCCGCGGCCGGCGTCGAGCCCCGTTCGGTGAGCTACGTGGAGGCCCACGGGACGGGCACCATCCTCGGCGACCCGATCGAGGTGACCGCGCTGACGGAGGCGTTCCGGCGCGGCACCGACGAGAGCGGCTTCTGCGCCCTCGGCTCCGTCAAGGCCAACATCGGGCACACCGACGCCGCGGCCGGGGTCGCCGGCCTGATCAAGACGATCATGGCGCTGTGGAGCCGTACGCTGCCGCCGACGATCAACGTCAGCCGGCCCAATCCGGCGATCGACTTCGCGGGCAGCCCGTTCTACCTCAACGACACCGCCCGCCCGTGGCTCGCCGACGGCCCTCGCCGGGCGGGGGTCAGCTCGTTCGGCATCGGCGGCACCAACGCCCACGTGGTGCTGGAGGAGCCGCCGGCCACCACCGCCACGCCACCCGCCGAACCGGCCCCGGGGCCGCAGCTGCTGGTCGTGTCGGCTCGTACCGTCGAGTCGCTGGAGCGGCAGACCCGCCAGGTCCGCGACTGGCTCGACGGGCGTCCCGAGGTGGACCTCGCCGACGTCGCGGCCAACCTGGGCCGGCGGCAGCCGATGACCCACCGGCGGTTCCTCGTCGCGGCGGACCGCGCCGACGCGCTGGCCGCCCTCGACTCGCCGCAGCGGCAGTTCACCGGCACCGAACCGGGCGGCCGACGGCCGCTGGTCTTCGCCTTCCCCGGGCACGGCGCCCAGCACGTGGCGATGGGCGCCGGCCTGTATCGCGCGGAGCCGACCTACCGGGCCGTGGTGGACGAGTGCGCCGAGCTGCTCCGCGGCGACCTGGGGCTGGACCTGCGTACCCTGCTGTGCCCGGCGCCCGACGGACAGGAGCGGGCCGAGCGGCTGCTCGCGTCGCCCCGGCTGGTCCAGCCCGCGCTCTTCGTCACCGAGTACGCCCTCGCCCGGTCGCTGCTCGCCCGGGGCGTGACCCCGGACCTGATGGTGGGACACAGCCTCGGCGAGTACGTCGCCGCGTGCCTCGCCGGCGTCTTCTCTCTGGCCGACGCGTTGCGCCTGGTGTCCGTCCGCGGTGAGCTGGTCGAGCGGACCCCGGCCGGGGCGATGCTCGCGGTGAGCCTGCCCGAGACGGCGGTGGCCGGGCTGCTGGGCGAGGGTGTGTCACTGGCGGCCGTCAACGCCGCCGAGCTGTGCGTGCTCTCCGGCGCTCCGGAGGCGATCGAGGAGCTGCGGCTGCGGCTGACCCGCGACGGGGTGGACTGCCGGCCGCTGCGGGTCAGCCGCGGCTACCACTCGGCGCTGCTCGATCCGGTCCTCGACGAGTTCGCCGAGCACGCCCGCCGGATCGTCCACCACGCACCCGAGCGCCCGTACCTGAGCAACCTGACCGGCGCTCCCGTCGCCCCCGGCGAGGTCCTCGATCCGGGGTACTGGGTGCGGCACATGCGGGAGCCGGTGCGGTTCGCCGAGTCGGCCGCGCTCCTCGCCGAGCAGGACGTGGTCCTCGCGGAGCTGGGCCCCGGGCACGCTCTCGGCGGCCTGGTGCGGCTGGCCGGCCTGCGGCCCGGTCAGGTGGTGGCGGCGATGCGGCACCCGCGCAGCGACGTCGACGACCTCACCACGATGCTCGACGCGGTCGGCCGGCTCTGGCTGTCCGGCGTACCGGTCGACTGGCAGCGGTTCCACGGCGGCCCCCGCCGCCGGCTGGCCCTGCCCGGCTACCCGTTCGAGCAGCACCGATACTGGGTGGACGCGGCGCCGCGCACCGGCGCGGCGGACCCGGCCCCCGCCCCGGTGGCGACTCCCCCGGCCGACCCCGCGGCGCCCGCACCCGTCGACGCCGGCAACCGGCCCGCCCTCAGCACGGCCTACGTCGCGCCGAGCACGCCCGAACAGCGGTGCGTGGCGGAGATCTGGACCGAGCTGCTCGGCATCCGGCCGATCGGGGCGCTCGACAACTTCTTCGAGCTGGGCGGGCATTCGCTGCTCGCCACCCAGTTCGTCGTGCGGCTGCGGGCCCGGCTCGGCGTGGCGCTGCCGCTGGAGGCGGTCTTCGCCCAGTCGACCGTCGCCGGGATCGCGGCGGCGCTGCCGGCGACCGGCACCGCA
>NZ_JAEVHN010000373.1:0-6153 GCF_016803375.1 Micromonospora sp. 4G55 | reverse complement strand
CGAGCCCGTCCGCGTCGGCCGCGCTCAGCTCGACCCAGGTCTCCGGCGCGGCGTCCGCCAGCTGCGGCGCCCGGCCGGTCTTGGTACGGGTGTGGAACTGGTAGACGGTCCGGCCGGTGGTGAGCAGCAGCGGGTACTCGTCGCTGGGCACCTCGGGCGACGGCTGGTACGGCACCGCGTGCAGGAACGCCCGCCCGCCGGGCTGCTTGGCCCGGTACTCGTCCGGCAGCAGCTCCGCCCCGGTGACCAGGTCGTGGCCGTACGTCTCGCAGTAGTCCGGGTCGGTGTTGAACACCCCGTCGGTGTAGAGCCGTTCGGTGCCGTCCGGGTGCTCGTCCGTGCACGGCCACTGGATGCCGCCGGCGCGCAGCCGCTCGTAGGTGATCGCGGTGTAGTCGCAGGGCCGGCCGCGCGAGCACTTTTTCCACGCCTCGAACACCTCCTCCGGCCCGGTCCAGCGGATCAGCGGGTCGCCGTTGGCGTCCCGGAAGTCCATCCGCCGGGCGTAGTCGAGGAAGATGTCCAGATCGGCACGGGCCTCGCCGGGCGGGTCGACCGCCTTCTCGGAGATGTGCACCGTCCGGTCCACGCTGGTGAAGGTGCCGGTCTTCTCGCCCCAGGTGGCAGCGGGAAGCACCACGTCGGCCAGCTCGGCGGTCTCGGTGCGGAAGAGGTCCTGGACCACCAGGAACAGCTCCGGCTTCGCCAGGATCCGGCGGATCCGGGCCAGGTCGGGCAGGCTGACCGCCGGGTTGGTGGCCGAGACCCAGAGCAGCTTGATCGAGCCCTGCTCGGCGTACCGGAAGATCTGCATGGCGTGCGTCGGCGGCGACCAGTGCGGGATGGTGTCGACCTCGACGTTCCACAGCCGGGCCAGCTCGGCCACGTGCTCCTCGTTCTCCCAGTTGCGCAGGCCGGGCAGGTCGCCGTCGGCGCCGCACTCCCGGTTGTTCTGCGCGGTCGGCTGGCCGTTCATCTGGTAGAGCCCCGCCCCCGGCCGGCCGATCATGCCCCGGATCAGGTGCAGGTTGTTCACCTGGCAGGCCGCCGCGGTGGCCTGGTTGGACTGGTAGAAGCCCTGGAGCACCGTGGAGAGCAGCCGGGACGAGTGCCCGAGCAGCTCGGCGGCCCGCTCGATGTCCCGCGCCGGCAGGTCGCAGATCTCGGCGACCTTCGGCACCGGGTAGTCCTCGACCACCCGGCACAGCTCCTCGAAGCCGATCGTGTGCTCCCCGACGTACTCCTCGTCGTACCAGCCCCGGTGGATCAGCTCGCGGAGCAGGCCGTTGAGCAGCGCCATGTTGGTGCCGTTGCGCAACGCCAGGTGCACGTCGGCCTCCCGGGCCACCGGGGTGGCCCGCGGGTCGACCGCGAGCATCGCCGGCGGGTTCGGCCCGCGCCGACGGTCCAGCATCCGCATCCACAGCACCGTCTGGGTCTCCGCGACGTTGTGCCCCCAGAGCGCGATCACGTCGCAGTGGTCCACGTCCGTGTACGAGCCGGGCTGCCCGTCGGTGCCGAAGCTCGCCTTCATCGCGGCGGCGGCGGTGGCGGTGCAGAGCCGGGTGTTGCCGTCCATGTGCGGGGTGCCGATGCCGGCCTTCCCGATCACGCTGAGCGTGTAGTACTCCTCCAGGAAGAGCTGCCCGCTGGTGTAGAAGCCGAAGTGGCCCCAGCCGCCCGGCCCGTCCAGCAGCTCCTTCGAGCGGGCCACGATCCGCCCCATCGCGGTGTCCCAGTCGGTCTCGACCAGCCGGTCACCCTCGCGGACCAGGGGACGGCGCAGCCGGTCCGGACTGTGGTTGGCCTGCCAGCCGTACAGGTCCTTGGGATCGACCCGGCCGTGGTTGATCCGGTCCCCGGCCCGGCCCCGGACCCCGACGATCCGGCCGTCGCGCACGGCGATGTCCATCGCGTCGCCGTTGGAGTGCAGGATGGAGGCCGTCGGCACCCAGCGCTGCACGTCCGCCTCGGTGTGCCCGTCGGCCAGGAAGCTGTCGACCCGCACCGGCCACGGCTGTCCCGGCCCGTACGGCGTGCGCGGCCCCCACGGGTCGGCGATCCGGTCCACCATCTCTCAGCCCTCCTCGACTTGCCCACAGCTCGCGCTCATGACCGCCCCCGCCACAGCGGCATCTGCCGACCGGTGGCCCGGTTGAACAGCAGGTCCACCAGCGTCACCAGCAGCACGGCGGCGCCGGCGATCACCAGCTGCGTCGGGGTGCGCAGCAACCCCAGCGCGACGATCAGCGTGCTGGCGCCGGCCGGCGGGTGGGCGGCGTCGAGCAGCGCCAGCACCGCCGCGGTGACCGCCAGCGAGCCGGCGGCGGCGACGATCCGCGGCACCGAGACGCCCTCCTGGAGCGCGGACGGGTTGTCGGTCAACCCGGTCAACTCCAGGAGGGCGTACCCGGCGAGCAACGCCACCAGGTGGCCGATCAGGGTGTTGCGCGGCGACGACTCGGGCCGGCCGGGCTGCTCGACGTGCAGCATCACCGCCGGTCCGAGGCTCGGGAAGAGCCACGGCTGCCGGGTCAGCAGGGCTACCGTGCCGGCCACCACCAGGGCGACGGCGCTGCCGCCGAAGGCCCGCGTCGCGTCGGCGGCACGAAACGGGGTCTCATCGGTCTCGCCGGCCATGTCGGCTGCTGTACCCCGGTCGCCCGGCGACGAATCGACGCACGCGCACGCCGGTCAGGCCATCGCCGGGTGCAGGACGCTGCGCAGGCAGGCGTCCTGCTTCTTCTCGAAGATCTCGTAGCCGCGCACGCCCTCCTCCAGCGACATCGGGTGGGTGGCCAGGTAGCCGGGGTCGATCTCGCCGGCGGCGAGGCGGTCCAGCAGCATCGGGATGTAGCGCTGGGCGTGCATCTGCCCCATCCGCAGCACCAGGGCCTTGTTCATCGCCGCGCCGAGGGGGAACTTGTCGACCAGGCCGCCGTAGACGCCGACGATGCTCACCGTGCCGCCCTTGCGGCAGGCCATGATCGCCTGGCGGACGGAGGTGGGCCGGTCGGTGGTCAGCCGGGCGGTCTGCTTGGCCTTGTCGTAGGCGTACGCCGGGCCGACGTCGTGCGCCTCCATGCCGACCGCCTCGATGCAGGCGTCCGGGCCCCGGCCCGCGGTCATCTCCCGCAGCGCCTCCAGCACGTCGGTCTCGGCGTAGTTGATCGTCTCCACCCCGAGCCGGTCGGCGGCCGTGGCGAGCCGCTCCGGCAGCCGGTCGATGACGATGACCCGGCCGGCGCCGAGCAGCTGGGCGGCGCGGGCGGCCATCTGGCCCACGCCACCGGCGCCCCAGACCGCCACCACCTCGCCACCGGAGAGACCGCAGAAGTCGGCCGCCATCCAGCCGGTGGGCATGGCGTCGGAGGCGAAGACGACGGCGTCGTCGGGCACCCCGTCGGGGACCTTGAACGCGCCGATGTCACCGAACGGCACCCGGATGTACTCGGCGTGACTGCCGGAGTAGCCCCCGGCGGCGTGCGAGTAGCCGAGGATGCCGGCCGGCGAGTGGCCCCACAGCTTCTCCGGCACGACCGGCTGCGGGTTGGAGTTGTCGCAGAGCGAGAACTGCTCGGTACGGCAGTACCAGCAGCCGCCGCAGGCCACCACCGAGCCGACCACCACCCGGTCGCCGACGCGCAGCCGGCGCACGCCCGGCCCGGTCTCCACCACCTCGCCCATGAACTCGTGGCCGAGGATGTCGCCCTCCCGCATCGCGGGCAGGAAGCCGTTGATCAGGTGCAGGTCGGAGCCGCAGACGCTGCTGGCCCGGACCTTGACGATGATGTCCCCCTCGGCCCGGACGCGCGGCTCGGGCACGTCCCGGACCGCCAGCTTGCCGACCCCTTCCCAGCACAGCGCCCTCACGCCCGTCCTCCCGTCGTCAGCCGCTCGCGGACCTGGTCGGTCGCGGCCTCCTGCGCGGGGCTGCGCCCGGAGGGATCGCGCCGGGTGTCGATCACCTGGCCGGCCTCGATCAGCGACTTGATCCGCCGCAGCGCGTCGCGCAGCGCCAGGTCGGGTTCGTCGCCGCGGGCCAGGCCCAACAGCCGGCCCAGCGGGCCGCCGGTGCGGTAGCGCAGCTCGGCCCGGATCTCGGTGCCCCGGTCCTGCGGCGCGGGGGCCAGGTCCACGTGTCCCTCCTGCGGCACCGGGCCGTCGGTGACCCGCCAGCTGAGCCGGCCCGGACCGTCGACGCTGATCTCGGCCCGCCATTCGGTGCCGCCACCGGCGGGGTCGCTGGCGACGCAGCGCCACCGGTTCTCGTCGAGCTGTTCGAGGGTGGCCCACTCGGCCAGGGCCCGGTCCAGTCGTTCCCGGTCGGTCCAGAAGCCGATGACGGCGTCCATCGGCCGGTCCACGGTGATCCCCCGGCGCACCACGTACCAGCCGCCCTGCCGGTCCGGCTGGTGCCGGCGGCGCCGCCGGGCCACCAGCCGGCCGACCCCGACCGCGGTCGCCGTGGTGGCGCCGAGCAGCACCCACCTCGTTCCGTTGCTGGTCATCACGTCTCCTCCGCCCGAGCGCCCGGAGATGGCGCCCGCATCCCGGTGCGCTACCCGACGTGAACGCGTCGAAACGCCCCGTTTGATCCGTCGGGTTCCGGGCATGCCGTCCCGAACACCGTTTTCCGGGAGGCAGCGTTGCCCTTCGACGCGAGCGAGTACGGCCGGCACATCCCCGCGGACGTCTACGACCTGGCGTTCGCCCACCTCTCCCCTGACGCGGCCGTGGACCGCCTGGCGGCGCTCGCCGACGGCGGCCCGGTCTGCGAGTTCGGCATCGGCACCGGCCGGCTGGCCCTGCCGTTGCGCGAACGGGGGCTCACCGTGGCCGGGATCGACGGGTCGGCGGAGATGGCGGCCCGGCTGCGGGCCAAGCCGGGCGGCGAGCGGATCGAGGTGTCCATCGGCGACTTCACCCGGACCCGCGTTCCCGGCCAGTTCGCTCTGGTGCTGCTCGCGTTCAACACGATCTTCGCGCTGCCCGACCAGGACGCCCAGGTCGCCTGCTTCCGCAACGCCGCCGCGCACCTGCGGCCCGGGGGCCGGTTCGTGGTGGAGGCCTGGGTGCCCGACCCGGGCGCGTTCCGGGGCGGCACGGCGCTGCGCCCGGTGCACGTCGCGCAGGACGCGGTGCTGCTGGAGGCGGCCCGGTTGTACCCGGCCGAGCAGCGGATGACCACCACCAAGATCCGGCTCGGCAACGACGGGGTGCGGCTGCTGCCCGCCAACCACCGCTACGCCTGGCCGGCCGAGCTGGACCTGATGGCCCGACTGGCCGGGATGAGCCGGGAACACCGGTGGGTCGACTGGTCCGGCGGCCCGTTCACCGACGACAGCCGGGAGCACGTGTCCGTGTACCGGTGCCCGGAGTCGGCGTGAGCGCCCCGGCGGCCCCGCGTCCGGTCCGCGCGCCGCGGCGCGGCGTCCGTACCGGTCGGCTCCCCGTCGAGTACGTCCTGCCGCTGCGCTGGTCCGACGACGCCGACCTGGCCGAGCTGACCGGGTACCTGCGGTCGATCGCCGCGCTGGTCGACGTGACCGTGGTGGACGGCTCCCCGCCGGAGGTCTTCGCGCGGCACGCCGCCGCGTGGCGCGGCGTCCTCCGGCACGTGGCCCCCGACCCGGCGGTACGCGGGGTCAACGGCAAGGTCCGCGGCGTGCTCACCGGCGTCGCGATGGCCCGGCACGAGCACGTGGTGATCGCCGACGACGACGTCCGGTACGACGAGCCGGGGCTGCGCGCCGCGCACCGGCTGCTCGACACCGCCGACCTGGTCCGGCCGCAGAACTACTTCGACCCGCTGCCCTGGCACGCCTGGTGGGACTCCGGTCGGACCCTGCTCAACCGGGCGTTCGGCGCTGACTACCCGGGCACCCTGGCGGTACGCCGCAGCACCTTCCACGCAATGGGGGGCTACGACCCCGACGTGCTCTTCGAGAACCTGGAGCTGATCCGCACCGTGCGGGCGTACGGCGGGACCGAAGCCGTGCCGGCCGGGCTCTACGTACGCCGGCTGCCACCGACCGCAGCGCACTTTTGGGGGCAGCGGGTCCGCCAGGCGTACGACGACCTGGCCCAGCCGGTGCGGCTGCTGACCTCGCTGGCGGTGCTGCCCGGCGTGCTGGCCGCGCTGGCCGCCCG
>NZ_JAEVHN010000372.1:0-6156 GCF_016803375.1 Micromonospora sp. 4G55 | reverse complement strand
GGTTGCCAGGATTCTGGTGGTGGCAGCGGCACCGCGTCCGGCGAGTGCGGTGGCAAGATCGCTATCTTCGGTGCGTTCACCGGTGACAACGCGGGCCTGGTGATCCCGTCGCTGAACGGCGCGAAGCTCGCCGTCAAGCAGTTCAACGAGAAGAACAAGGACTGCAAGGTCACCATGCAGGAGTTCGACACCCAGGGTGACCCTGCGGTGGCGACCCCGTTCGCGAACCAGATCGCCGGTGACAACTCGTTCCTCGGCGTCATCGGTGGTCACTTCTCCGGCGAGTCCGACGCCACCATGCCGATCTACCAGGCCGCTGGCCTGGCCATGGTGAGCCCGTCGGCGACCCGGACCGACCTGACCCAGAAGGGCAACAAGTCCTTCTTCCGGGTGGTCGGCAACGACGGCACCCAGGCGGGCGCCGTGGCCACCTACCTCAAGTCGCAGAACGCGGCGAAGGTCTTCGCCATCGACGACGGCAGCGCCTACGGCGCGGGCATCACCGCCGAGCTGGGCAAGAACCTGCAGCTCGCCGGCACCGACAAGATCCAGGAGAAGCAGTCGCAGTTCGACGCGACGATCTCCAAGATCAAGGCGGCGCAGGCGGACTTCGTCTTCTACGGCGGTTACACCCGTGAGGCGGCCCCGCTGGTCAAGCAGATGCGCGCGGCCGGTGTCCAGGCCAAGTTCGTCGGCCCGGACGGTCTGTACGACCCGGCGTTCCCGCAGGGCGCGTCGGGTGGCGCCGAGGGCGCCATCATCACCTGCCCCTGCCTCCCGGCCGACAAGGCCGGCGGCACCTTCTCCGCCGACTACCAGAAGGAGTTCGGCCAGGCGCCGGGTTCCTACGGCGCTGAGGGCTTCGACGCGGCGCAGATCTACCTGGACGCGTTCAAGGACGGCAAGAAGAGCCGGGCCGACATCCTCGCCTACGTGAAGTCCTACGACAAGCAGGGCGTCTCGAAGTACATCAAGTTCGACGACAAGGGCGATGTCGACCCGTCGAAGGTCGTCATCTGGGCGTACCAGATCAAGGGCACGGAGATCACTGCTCTGCAGGAGCTCAAGCTCAGCTGACGTCATGGCACTGGAGTGCGGCCGGGGTGTCGTCCCCGGCCGCACTCGATGCAAGGAGACCCCGGTGAATTTCGACGAACTCTTCGGCCACCTCGGCCAGCACACCGTCGACGGGTTGTCCAAGGGGGCGATCTACGCCCTGATCGCCCTGGGCTACACCCTCGTCTACGGCGTACTGCGACTGATCAACTTCGCCCACTCCGAGGTCTTCATGGTCGGCACCTTCGCGGTGCTGGGCGTGTGGACCGCCTTCGGGGTGGAAAATAACCCCCCGGCCGGCCAGGCCATCCTCTTCCTGGTGCTCGGCCTGATCGCCGCGGCGGTCGCCTCGGGCGGCACGGCCCTGGCGATCGAGCGGATCGCGTACCGCCCGCTGCGGCGCAAGAACGCGCCGCCGCTGATCTTCCTGATCACCGCGATCGGCCTCTCCCTGGTGCTGGTCGAGGTCTTCGGCCTGCTCCTGCCCGACGTGGCGGGCGGCGCGCTGCCGTCGCTGTTCGGCGGCCGGCAGATCGTCGGCATGCCGACGATCATCAAGCAGGAGACCCTGTTCGAGATCGGCAACACCGCCATCACCAACATCCAGGTGATCGTCTTCGTCTCCGCCGTGGTGATGATGGCCCTCCTCGATTGGTTCATCAACCGCACCCGCTACGGCCGGGGCGTGCGGGCGGTGGCGCAGAACCCGGAGACGGCCGCGCTGATGGGCGTCAACCAGGAGCGCGTGATCATGCTGATCTTCGTGCTGGGCGGGATCATGGCCGGCGCGGCCGCGCTGCTGTGGAGCATGCGCTTCGGCTTCACCCAGAACAGCATCGGCTTCGTGCTCGGCCTCAAGGCGTTCACGGCCGCGGTGCTGGGCGGTATCGGCAACCTGCGGGGCGCGCTGGTCGGTGGCCTGTTCCTCGGCATCGTCGAGGTCTACGGCGCCACGCTCTTCGCCTCGAACTGGGAGGACGTCATCGCGTTCATCGTCCTCATCGTGGTGCTGATGTTCCGCCCGACCGGCCTGTTGGGTGAGTCGCTCGGGAGGGCCCGCGCATGATCGACAAGATCCGGAACGCAGACCGCCGTCGGGTCAGCATGCTGACCTCCGTCGGTGACCGATTCAGGGCGCTGCCGAAGTGGCAGCAGGTCGCGGCGCTGGTCGCCATGGTGGCGTTCCTCTACTACCTGCCGTTGCTCGGCATCCCCGGCCTGACCTGGCTGCGCACCGACTCGATCGCCGGTGGCAACAACTGGGCCGGCGTGCTGTTCGTCTGCGCCATCTACGTGCTGGTCGCGATCGGTCTGAACGTGGTGGTCGGCCTGGCCGGCCTGCTCGACCTCGGCTACATCGGCTTCTTCGCCGTCGGCGCGTACAGCGTGGCGCTGTTCGGCTCGGTGAACTCGCCGGTGGTGAAGGCGATCCAGAACAAGTTCGACCTGCCGCCGACCTGGGCGGTGACGTGGGCGATCTGTCTGCTCATCGCGATCGTGCTGACCATGGTCTTCGGGGTGCTGCTGGGCTGGCCGACGCTGCGGCTGCGCGGTGACTACCTGGCGATCGTCACGCTGGGCTTCGGCGAGATCATCCGCATCGTGGCCCGCAACGCCAACGGTGTGACCAACGGCCCGCAGGGCATCTCCGCGATCCCGGGCCCGGAGGGTCCGCCGGCGGCGGAGAACGAGTGGTTCGGCCTGATCGACGCGAAGCCGTGGTACTGGCTGGCGATCACCGTGGTGCTGCTGATGGTCTTCGCGGTGCGCCGGCTGGAGCGCAGCCGGGTCGGCCGCGCCTGGCTGGCCGTCCGCGAGGACGAGGACGCCGCGGCGGTGATGGGGGTCTACCCGTTCAAGTTCAAGCTGTGGGCGTTCGCCATCGGCGCGGCGCTCGGCGGCCTGTCCGGGTTCCTCTTCGCTAGCCGGAACGCGTTCATCGACCCGACCCAGTTCAACGCGAACCTCTCCATCCTCTTCGTCGCCATGGTCGTGGTCGGCGGCTCGGGGAACATGGTCGGGGTCTCGCTCGGTGCGGTGCTGCTGGCCTACCTTCCGGAGCGGTTCCGGGAGATCGCCGACTACCGGTGGCTGGCCTTCGGTCTGGCCATGGTGCTGGTGATGATCCTGCGTCCGCAGGGCCTCGTCCCCAGCCGGCGGCGAGCCCGTGAGCTGAAGGACCGCGCGGCGGAGGCAGAGGAGGCGCCCGCTCATGTCTGACGAGACCACCAGCACTGCCACGCCGAAGATCCCGGCGCAGCCGGGTCCGCGGCCGGTGCTGCTCGAGATCGACGACGTCACGCTCCGCTTCGGCGGCGTGGTCGCCCTCAACGGGATCAACTTCCAGATCCACGAGGGGGAGATCCTCGGTCTGATCGGCCCGAACGGCGCCGGCAAGACCACCTGCTTCAACGTGATGACCGGGGTCTACCGGCCCACCTCCGGGGCGGTCCGGTTCCGCGGCGAGCGGGTCACCGGGCGCAAGCCGCACCAGATCAGCCGGCTGGGCATCTCGCGGACGTTCCAGAACATCCGCCTGTTCCCGGAGATGACCGCGCTGGAGAACGTCATGGTCGGGACCGACTCCCGGCACAAGACGAGCGTGCCCGGGGCGCTGTTCCGGCTGCCCCGGTTCAAGCCGAAGCCGCACGAGGTCCCGCAGGTCACCGCCCCGGACGGCATCAAGCGGTCGTGGCAGCAGCTGCGCCGGTCGTGCGCGCAGACCTTCGGGCTGTCCCGGCACATCCTGGAGGAGCGGGCCGCCGAGGCCAAGGCGCTGGAGCTGCTGCGCTTCGTCGGAATCGCCGACCGGGCCAACGACGAGGCCCGCAACCTGCCCTACGGCTACCAGCGCCGGCTGGAGATCGCCCGGGCGCTGGCCACCGAGCCGAAGCTGATCTGCCTGGACGAGCCGGCCGCCGGCTTCAACCCGGCGGAGAAGGAGGAACTGCTCGCCCTGATCCGGAAGATCCGTGACATGGGGCTGACCGTGCTGCTCATCGAGCACGACATGCGCCTGGTCATGGGGGTCACCGACCGGATCGTGGTGCTGGAGTTCGGCCGCAAGATCGCCGAAGGGGCGCCCGCCGAGGTCAGTCGGGACCCGAAGGTGATCGCCGCATACCTGGGGGAGTCCGCCGATGACGCTGCTTGAGCTGGAAGACGTGAGCGTCGCGTACGGCCGCATCGAGGCCCTGCACGGCATCAGCCTGACCGTCAACGAGGGCGAGGTGGTGGCCCTGATCGGCGCGAACGGCGCCGGCAAGACCACCACCATGCGGGCCATCTCCGGGACCCGGGCGCTGGCCAATGGCCGCATCACCTTCAACGGCGAGGACATCAGCAAGCTCCGGGCCGACCTGCGGGTCGTCCGGGGGCTGTGCCAGTCGCCCGAGGGTCGGCAGATCTTCCCCGGTATGACGGTGATGGAGAACCTGGACATGGGGGCGTACACCCGGCGGGACTCCGCCGGCATCGCCGCCGACCTGGACCGGGTGCTGACCCTCTTCCCGCGGCTGGCCGAGCGGCGCAAGCAGGCCGGCGGCACGCTCTCCGGCGGTGAGCAGCAGATGCTCGCCGTCGGCCGGGCGCTGATGAGCCGTCCGAAGCTGCTGCTGCTCGACGAGCCGTCGATGGGTCTGGCCCCGATGGTCATCCGGCAGATCTTCGACATCATCACGGAGATCAACCAGCAGGGCACCACGATCCTGCTGGTGGAGCAGAACGCCCAGCAGGCGCTGTCCCGGGCGCACCGGGGCTACGTGCTGGAGACCGGTCGGATCGTGAAGGAGGGGTCCGGTCAGGACCTGCTCACCGACCCGGCGGTCAAGGAGGCGTACCTCGGCGTGGCCTGAGCCGCGTCGTAGCGTCGGCGGCCGTCCGTCCCCCAGGGGGCGGGCGGCCGTCCGGCGTCTGCCCGGATGTCGGTTTCCCTCCGCCGAGCGCGGTGCCGCCGGCCGGAGATGTCGGGCGTTGCGACTAGAGTCGCTGCCGTGACAGCTACGACCCCGCGCCTGCTCCTCGTCGACGGACACTCGATGGCATACCGGGCTTTCCACGCCCTGCCGGTGGAGAACTTCTCCACCACGACCGGGCAGCCGACCAACGCGGTCTACGGCTTCACCTCGATGCTCATCAACGTGCTCCGCGACGAGCAGCCGACGCACATCGTCGTCGCCTTCGACGTCTCCCGCCGCTCCTTCCGCACCGAGAAGTACGCCGAGTACAAGGCCGGCCGCAAGGAGACCCCGACCGACTTCAAGGGCCAGGTCAGCCTGATCAAGGAGGTCCTCGACGCGCTGCGCGTCCCGGTGGTGGAGAAGGAGGGCTTCGAGGCCGACGACGTCATCGCCACGCTCGCCTGCCAGGCCCGCGACCAGGGCATGGAGGTGCTGATCAGCAGCGGCGACCGGGACGCCCTCCAGCTCGTCGGCGAGCGGGTCACCCTGCTCTACCCGCGCAAGGGCGTCTCCGACCTGGCCCGGATGGACCCGGCCGCGGTCGAGGCGAAGTACGGCGTCGGCCCCGAGCGCTACCGCGACCTGGCTGCGTTGGTCGGCGAGGACAGCGACAACCTCACCGGCGTCGACGGCGTCGGCCCGAAGACCGCCGCCAAGTGGATCAACCTGTACGGCGGCGTCGACGGTGTGGTCGCCAGCGCCGACGCGATCAAGGGCAAGGCCGGCGACAACCTGCGGGCCCAGCTGTCCCGGGTGATCCGCAACTATGAGATCAACTGCCTGGTCTCCGACCTCGACCTGCCGCTGCGTCCCGAGGACGCCCGCTGGACCGGCTGGGACCGGGAGGCCGTGCACCAGGTCTTCGACACCCTCCAGTTCCGCATCCTGCGCGACCGCCTCTACCAGTACCTGGAGGCCGTCGAGCCGGAGGCCGAGGCCGGGTTCGACCTGGCCGGCGAGGTGCTGACCGAGCCGGGCGCGCTGGCCGGCTGGCTGGAGACGCACGCCCCGGTCGGCACCCCGGGACTCCGCCGTGAGCGTCAGGATGCCGGCCGGGCCGGCGACGCACCAGGCGTCGCGTCCGAGCCGTTGGTCCATTGTTCACCTGCCGGTCCGCCGCCGCGCCGCCCGGTGTTCCGCC
>NZ_JAEVHN010000371.1:0-6172 GCF_016803375.1 Micromonospora sp. 4G55 | reverse complement strand
CCTCGGCCGGCGTGTCGGCGGCCAGCGCGGCCGGGTCGGGCCAGCGGTCCAGCCAGGCCCGCCAGGCGGGCAGCACCCGGACCACCGGGGTCTGCTGGAGCATCACCTCGCTGACCAGGATCGCCCAGGCCCCGACCCCGGGCTCGCGCCAGGGGAGGTCGCGGGCGTTCTCCTCGTACCACCGGCTGACCAGGGTGGCGAAAGTCGGTTCAGTCATCGCGTCGCCGATGATGTCACGCGGGACGGTCCCGCTGGATGGGCGACCCGGGCGGGGCGACGCGGACCGTCGGCGCGGATCGTGCAGAATGCCCGGATGAACGAGCTCGCGATCACCGTCATCGGCCGGGACCGGCCGGGCATCGTGGCCGACGTCGCCGAGGTGCTCGCCCGGCTCGGCGCGAACCTCACCGACTCCACCATGACCCGGCTGCGCGGTCACTTCGCGATGACCCTGATCTGCGTCGGCCCGGCCGCCGCCGAGGTGGAGGCCGCCCTGGCCCCGCTCGCCGCCGACGGCCAGCTGCTGGCCACGGTACGCGCGGTCACGCCCGACGGGGTGGCGGCGCGGGCCGGGGAGCCGTACGTGATGGCGGTGCACGGCGCGGACCGGATGGGCATCGTGGCGGCGATGACCCGGGTGCTCGCCGACGCCGGCGGCAACGTGACCGACCTGAGCACCCGGCTCGCCGGTTCGCTCTACGTGGTGGTGGCCGAGGTGGACCTGCCGCCGGGCAGCGCGGACGAGCTGGCCGGACGCCTCGCGGCCACCGCCGCCGAGCTGGGCGTCGAGGTGTCCCTGCGGCCGGCCGACCCGGACCTGCTGTGAGCGAGGAGGAGTACGCCGGCCTCGGCGACTGGACTCCGGAGACGCTGGCCGTGCCCGGTGAGGTGCGTCAGGTGGTCGCCGCCCCGCACCCGGTGCTGAGCCGGCCCGGTGGCGCGGTCGACCCCACCGCGGTGGAGACCGTCCAGCTGGCCGCCGACCTGATCGCCACCATGCGGGTCTCGCCGGGCTGCGTGGGGCTGGCCGCCCCGCAGGTGGGCGTGGGCGCGCAGGTGTTCGCCGTGGACGTCACGGGCCACCCGAAGGCGGTCACCGTGCACGGCACCTTCGTGCTCTGCAACGCGCGGGTGGTCGAGGCGACCCGGTGGAAGCCGGGGCGGGAGGGCTGCATGTCGGTCCCGGACCTGACCGGGGACGTGAAGCGGGCCAGCCGGCTGGTGGTGGAGGGCGACCTGCCCGGCACCGGGAAGCCGGTCCGGCTGGTCACCGACGGCTTCGAGGCGCGCGCGCTGCAACACGAGGTCGACCACTGCTCGGGGTTGCTCTTCCTCGATCGGGTCGCCGGCGCGCACGCCGTCTACCAGCGCAAGGTCTACCTGTGACCGGCGGCCGCCGGGTGTCGTGAGTGGAGGGTGGAGGCGGTGATCCGGGCGGTGTCCGGCGCGTCGCGACCAGTCGGAGTGCGGTGCGCAGCTACGGTGGGGGCATCATGCGTCTGACGGTCGGTCCCCTGCCATCCGCCGTGTACTGGCGGCGTCGCGCCGTCGTGCTCGGAGCGGGGCTTCTCTTCCTGATTGTCCTGCTCTATTCCTGCAACCAGTCGGGGGACACCGCCACGACATCGGGGGCCAGATCCACCCCGACGTCGCCGGCCGTCGATCCGGCACCGACCGGTTCGGCGTCCGCCGCCGGGTCCGCCGCATCGACGGGCACGCCGGACGCGCCGGACTCCGGGGGCGGTCCGGCCGGCGATCCGGGTACGACCACCACGTCGGCGGCCGCGCCGCCCGTCGTGCCCGCCGGCCCGGCCGTGGTCGATGACGGAACCTGCACGGACGCCGAGCTCCGCGTGACGTCGCAGGCGCTCCCCTCCGAGGTGCGGCGGGGCGCCCTGGTGGACCTGACCCTCAAGGTCAAGAACACCGCGCAGCGGACCTGCAGCCGGGACGTCGGGGCCGACCTCCAGGAGCTCTTCGTCAAGTCCGGCGCGGAGAAGGTCTGGTCGTCGGACACCTGCGGCACCGGCAAGGGCTCGGACGTGCAGTCGTTCACCCCGGGCTTCGAGCGCTCCTACCAGCTGACCTGGAACGGCAAGGACGTCAGCCGGTGCGCCGGCGGGGTGGCCGCCGGGCCGACCCCGCCCGCCGGGACGTACCAGGTCTTCGCCCGGGTCGGCACCAAGCTCAGCGAGCCCGTGAAGCTGGTCATCACCAACTGACCGGACCGGTCAGACGTACCGCTCCAGGATGGACGCCTCGGCGAGCCGGGACAGCCCCTCCCGTACGCCCCGCGCCCGGGCGTCGCCGACCCCGTCGACGGCCTGGAGGTCCTCCACGGTGGCGCCGAGGAGCCGCTGGAGGCTGCCGAAGTGCACGACCAGCCGGTCGACGATCGCCACCGGCAGCCGGGGCACCTTCGCCAGCAGCCGGAACCCGCGCGGGCTGACCGCCGCGTCGAGGGCGTCGGAGGCGGCCGGGTAGCCGATCGCCTTGGCCACCGACACCAGGTCGATCAGTTCGGTGGCGCCGAGCAGGTCCAGCTCGACCAGCGCCTCGTCGAGGGTGCGCGACTTGCGGCCGGTGGGCAGGTAGTCGCGGATGACCAGGGTGCGGTCGGCGTCCACGCCGGCCATCAGCTCGTCGAGCTGGAGGGCGAGCAGCCGGCCGTCGGTGCCCAGCTCCACCACGTACCCGGCGATCTCGTCGGCGATCCGGCGGACCATCTCCAGCCGCTGCACCACCGCGACCGCGTCGCGGACGGTGACCAGGTCCTCGATCTCCAGCGCGGAGAGGGTGCCGGAGACCTCGTCCAGGCGGAGCTTGTAGCGCTCCAGGGTGGCCAGCGCCTGGTTGGCCCGGGACAGGATGGCCGCCGAGTCGTCCAGGACGTGCCGCTGGCCGTTGACGTAGAGGCTGATGATCCGCATGGACTGGCTGACCGAGATGACCGGATAGCCGGTCTGCCGGGCGACCCGCTCCGCGGTGCGGTGCCGGGTGCCGGACTCCTCGGTCGGGATGGACGGGTCGGGCATCAGGTGCACGCCCGCCTGGACGATCCGGGTGCCGTCGCTGGAGAGCACCACGGCGCCGTCCATCTTGCACAGCTCGCGGACCCGGGTGGCCGAGAACTCGACGTCCATCGGGAATCCGCCGGTGCAGATCTGGTCGACCACCTTGTCGTAGCCGAGCACGATCAGCGCCGGTGCGGCCCCGCAGGATCCGCTCGAGGCCGTCGCGCAGCGCGGTGCCGGGCGCCATCAGGGCGAGGTTGGCCCGCAGCGGATCCCCGGCGCTCCCGGCGCCCCCGGTCACGCTCACGCTGATCGTGCGGGCGGGCGAGCCCACGGCACCGGTGCGGGCGTGGGGTGTCGCGCCGGCAGGCTTGGTGGTATCGCGGTCGATCGGCACGCGCACAGTCTACGGACTGCCGTGCGGTGGGTGCTGTCGTGGTTACTGTGATGTGTCACGGCGTCGGATCCCTGAAGTGCCGGTGGCTGTGCCGGGCCTGTCCGGTATGGCCCGCGCGGTCCGGCCCGGCGGCCACCGTCGGTCATTCGGCGGATGCGCGGGCGACACACTGCAGCGCCGAGCGCACGTCCGTGACCTCCATCACCCGCATGTTATCCGGGCCGCCCCGGTGCTGCCCGGCCCGCAGCCCTGCGGCACCAGCGCCACCCGGAAGCCGAGCCGGGCCGCCTCCGCCAGCCGGCGGGGGACCGCGCCCACCCGGCGCACCTCGCCGGTCAGGCCGACCTCGCCGATCGCCACCAGGTTGGGCGCGATGGCCAGGTTCAGCCCGCCGGACGCGACGGCCAGGGCGACGGCCAGGTCGCCGCCGGCTCCACCACCCGGATGCCGCCGACGGTGGCGGCGAACACCTCCCGGTCGTGCAGCGTCAGCCGCTCGGTGCGGCGCTGGAGCACGGCCAGCACCATGGCCAGCCGGGCCCCGTCCAGCCCGGAGACCGTCCGCCTCGGCGAGCCGGCGACCGTCGCGCCGATCAGCGCCTGCACCTCGGTGACCAGGGCCCGCCGCCCCTCCATCGCGACCGTCACGCAGGTGCCGGGCACCGGCTCGGAGTAGCGGGTCAGGAAGAGCCCGGACGGGTCGGCGAGGCTGCTGATGCCCCCCTCGTGCATCTCGAAGCAGCCGACCTCGTCGGCGGCGCCGAACCGGTTCTTGACGCCCCGGACCATCCGCAGCGACGAGTGCTTGTCGCCCTCGAAGTGCAGCACCACGTCGACCAGGTGCTCCAGCACCCGGGGACCGGCGACCTGGCCGTCCTTGGTGACGTGGCCGACCAGCACGGTGGCGATGCCGCGCTCCTTGGCGACGGCGACCAGGGCGGCGGTGACCGCCCGGACCTGGGTGACCCCGCCCGGCACCCCCTCGGTGCCGGTGGTGGAGATGGTCTGCACCGAGTCGAGCACCAGCAGCCCCGGCTTCACCGCGTCGAGGTGGCCGAGCACGGCGCTCAGGTCGCTCTCGGCGGCCAGGTAGAGCTGGTCGTGCAGGGTGCCCATCCGCTCGGCGCGCAGCCGGACCTGGCTGACCGACTCCTCGCCGCTGACCACCAGGGAGGGGCTGCCCGCGCCGGCGGCCCACTGCTGGGCCACGTCGAGCAGCAGCGTCGACTTGCCGACCCCGGGCTCGCCGGCGAGCAGCACCACCGCGCCGGGCACGAGGCCGCCGCCGAGGACCCGGTCGAGCTCACTGACCCCGGTGGGCCGGGCCCGCGCGGGAGCGGCGCTGATCGTGGCGATCGGCCGGGCCGGCTCGGCCGGCAGCCGGGAGCTGACCACCCGGCCGGAGACCATCGGCCCGGTCACCGTGCACTCGACCACCGAGCCCCACTCGCCGCACTCGGGGCAGCGCCCCACCCACTTGGGCGGCTGATGCCCGCAGGCGTCGCACTCGTAGGCCGGGCGGGGCTCGCGGGCGGCCCGGCCGCGGGAGGCGCCGGAGGCCGCGCCACCCCGTGCCGGGGTCGATCGGGAGGTGGTCACCACAGGACGCTAACCCCCTGGTGCGACGAAAACACCGTCGCGTGGTGGTCACCACGCCGACGGTGTCGACAGTTCCGTGCCGGGGGATCAGCCGCCGTGGCCGGAGCCGCCCTCCTCGCCACCGCCCTCGTGGCCGCCCTCGCGCTCGATGATCGGGGAGACCGGGGCGGCCGGGGTCAGCGGCACGCCGATCGGCGCGCTGGTCTGGATCGTCCTGCCGTTGCCGAAGTCGAAGGTCAGGTCGACCTGCTGGCCGACGCGCAGCGCCTCGGTCAGCCCGACGAGCTGGAGGAAACGGCCACCCTGCACGTTGAGCTGCACGTAGCTCAGCGCCGGGATCTCGAAGCGGGCCGGCTGGCCGGCCGGGGCCGAGGGGCTGGCCGACGCGCTCTCCGACGGGCTGGCCGAGGCCGAGCCGGACGGCGACGCGCTCTCGGACGGCGAGGCGCTCTCGGCGGGGGAGGCGCTCTCCGACGGCGCGGTGCCTACTTCCGGCGGGGGCGTCGCGCCCGGCTTGCCGGTGATCACGACCTCACGCGCGCTGTCCGTGGTGACGGTCACGGTCACCCGGTCCCGCGTGTCGTTGTAGATCACGGTGTTGAGCGCGGCGTTCGCGCCGGTGCGCAGGCCCTCGGTGCCGGGGTACTCCACGTAGAGGCCGCGCACCTTGTAGGCGTTGTCCGGAGTCTGGACGTTGATGCCCTGGATCGACGGCTCCTTGTTGGCGGTCTCGGACACCTGGCCGGCCCCGCATCCCGTCGCCAGCAGGGCGGTCGCCGCCGCCATGCCGGACAGCAGCAGGGCCGCCCGCCGGGAACCCCTGATCGAGCGCGTCACGTCGGTCCTCCTCGTCACGATCCCCACCCGGCCGTACCCCGGGCGCGGGGGTGGTCATACCCGCGCAGACCGCGCTCCAGGGTAGTTGGGGCTGATCGACGGTCGCACGGCGACCCGGTATTGCCACCTGGCCGGGTGCCGGTCAGATCACCCGACCGCTCGCGACCAGCAGCACCACATCGATCAGGGCCACCACCATCACCGCCCGGAAGGCCGTCACCGGCCGTCCGTGGCCCCCGCTCGCGGCGCGCCCGCCGTACCAGCCGAGCGGTGGCACCACGGCGGCGGCCACCACGGCCGACAGGCCCAACCACGACGGCGGCCCG
>NZ_JAEVHN010000370.1:0-6177 GCF_016803375.1 Micromonospora sp. 4G55 | reverse complement strand
ACTCTCCACCGTCGGTTCCTCGGGTGGCTGCCGTGAAGGCCGGTGATCTGGTGCAGGTCACCAGAGCCGCCAGCGTGCAGTTCGTCAATCCCTTCTTTTTCCGGGTGATTCGCGTGCTCGACTGGCGACCTACGACCGGTGGGTGTGGCTCGACGGCTACCAGCTCAACGACAAGGGCGACGCCGTAGCCCGACGATCGATCTTCGTGCAACCGGCTGGATTGGTCATCCAACGACGGACCGCCCCCGCGCCCGTGACGGTCGGGCAACAGAGGCGGTCCAGATCGCCGCAGAGGCGTTAACCCACCGGGGCGGGTGTCGTCGGACGGGTCCGGGCGTGCGGGTCGCCTCCGGACCGGCTGAGAACGCCTCGGATGGTTGAGCTATGCCACCGGTCGCCACCGTGCGCGGTCGGCACCTGGTCGGCGTTGAGCTGGTCAGCGATAGCGCGCAGGGTGTGGCCGTTGGACCGCAGGCGACGGATGCGCCGGATGACTGGCTTGGGGACGAGGATCGGTCGACCGAGCTTGACGCCGGACTCCTTGGCCTCCGCCAGGGCTTCCGCCGTGCGCTGGCTGATGATCTCGCGCTCCCACTCGGCAACGCTCATGACGATGTTGGCCACCAAACGACCGTTGACAGTAGATGTGTCGATGCCCAGGTCGAGCGCGACGACGGACCACCGCTGCTTCTTCGCCACCCGTAGCACCTGGGCGAAGTCGGCCACCGACCGCGACAGCCGGTTGAGCTTGGCCACGACCAGGCCGTCAGCGTTCCCGGCCGCGAGCTGATCCAGCGCCCACGTCAGTCCAGCCCGGCGGGTGTGGGCACCCGTAGCGCCATCATCGGCAGGTGCCCACACCAGGCGCCACCCGTTCGCGGTAGCTGCGTTGCGGATGGCGGTCCGTTGCGCCTCGATGCCGTAGGCCGGATCGTCGGCGCGCTTGCGGTTGGCCTTGGACCGCCGGACGTAGGCGACCATCGTCCGCATCAGTCGCCCAGGGTGTCGGTGCGGATCAGGTCGTGATCCTCGGACCCGTCGTGCTGGTCCTTGCCGCAGACGATGCACGGGGCGAGGCAGGTCGCCATGAGCAGGGCTGCCTTGGTGTTGTGCTGGGCTATGCGCGACAGGGTGGCTTGCGCACCTGGGTAGTCGTGGTGGGCCAGTTGCTGCCTGGCTGCCTCGTACGCCCGATCGACCTGCGCCTTGAAGCGATCGAACGCCGCGAGCATGTCGGGTACGTTGGTCATGGTCCACTCCTTCCAGTGGATCAAGGCCCCGGACGCGGAGCTGCAACTCCGGCCGGGGCCGACTCATGTGGGTTATTTGGCGTTGGCCTTGGCGTACGCCGCGCGGCAGGCAGACCGACCGGCCAGGGTGCGCTCGTGACCGCAGTCGGAGTGGTCCAGCCGGCCCTTGTCGTTGACCTTGGGGGCGAACTCCGGCTTAGCCGCGGGGGTGGCCTTCGCCTTGGTCGTGCGCTTCCGGGTGGTCGGCTTGGCCTCGGGGTCGGTGGTCGGGTGCTCGGACACGTTGAGGTCAACGCTGGCGGGGTTGGTGTCGGTCATGATGTCCTCCTCGGTCGGTGCGCCCCGGTGGCGCAGCAGCAACGTATGAGGACTCGATGGCCAGCCCTAACCCCCTTCCCAACTGGTCTGAGACTCCGTCTCCAACTGGTGGGAGCGTCGCCTAGGTCACCACCTTGTTCAGAGCAGCGGCCAATCGCCAAGTGCTAATCACGAACTCCCGCACTTCGTGAGGGTCAGGAATCACACGTCCATGGGCGACCTTGTTTCGGAGGTCTTGCAGTCGTCGTCCCAGAGCGAGGAGGTCGTCGTTGATGACGCCTTCACGGTGTAGTTCCATCATTCGCTGGTAGCTGGCGACTAGCCTCCTGTCCGTTCCCGGAGGATTCAGTGCGTCTTCTACCAGGTGCCACGCTCGCATGACGCCACCGACAGGGTGTCGCTCCGCTTCTTCGACAAGGTCGCTGAGGGTGGGGTTCGGCGCTAGACGGGCAGCACCGCCTTGTTGGGTTGGCAGGGCCAGTTCTTCGGGCTTATCAGGTGCAGCTACCTCGGCAAGTTCACTGGTTGCAGCTACCTCATCCCTAAACTCGGCCTCAATGCCGGCCGGTCCCGCGAATCGGTTGAGCCTTCTGAAGACCTGAGCGATCTCGCGCCGTAGGAGTATGACCGCCACCATGGCAACCGCTGGCCAGGCCAAGGCGGTCACGATCTTCACCGAAGCTTCCAGCCATCCCACGGCAGGGATCGTAGGTGTTCACCGCAAGGACTGCCGGTGTGGATTGAACGTCATACCCTGGCCCGGTGCTCGCTGGTGAAGCCCCAAAGATCACCGACTGGATGCAGGCGTGGGGAAGCCTGGCCGGTCTGGTGATGTCGACTGTCGCGGTGGTCTTCACCGGCCTGCTGTTCCGTCATGAGATCCGCGTGCGCCGGGAGGAGCAGCGCGACAACGAGGCGGCCCTGGCGCGGCTGGTGGTGTACGAGTTCCGCCGCGTAGATACGACGGATGTCGATGATGACGGGAACCTCATCGGTGACGTGGTCTACATCGAGTACCGGATTCGCAACCTCGCCGCTTCACCGATTCTTGACGTGACCTTCTCACTGCTGGACGTAGAGAAGGGGGTTATGCACCCAGCGATGACCGTGAGGGAAGTTGTGGTCTCGGAGACTGACGTGGGTGTTGACTTCGATCCGCCCTTGGAAATCCAGGAGCCCTGGGAGCTGGATCTCCTGCTCCCGGTCATCCACTTCACGGACGCCAACGGCCTGCAATGGGTCAGGCAGGGCACCGCGAGTCCCGTCCGCTACTTCCCGAAGAAGGCCCCGGGGCCGGGCAAGGGAAGGCTCATCAGGATTCCTAGACCAGCCAAGTCACGCTGACCCGCTGGGAGAACACCTTCGCTCGGTGAAGCTCGAACCGGTCGCGCCAGGCTTCCTCGGGCTCGCCCCGGCGTCGCGGTGGGGCGCTGGTGAACAACCGGCCAGTCTCGGGGTTGATCGGGTGAGGGCCGATGTCGATGCGCTCGATGACCGAGGCGAGGATGGTTCGCTTCCACACGTCGTCACGGTCAGCCCACACCGCGCGTAGGTCGGTACCGGACGGCAGGCGGGTATGGGCACGCTTCCTGGTGGCCCTGTCCAGCGCGGCGCGGTTGGCCTCCAGCCGGTCCGTCAGCCGTGCCCGGCGTCGGCGGTACTCGGCCTCACCGATCAGGTTGTCGTCGCGCTCGTCTCCGAGACGGATCAAGCCCTCCTCGTCGTCAGCAACGGCCTTACGCAACTCGCGCTCGGTGTCGTCCACGCCTTCCCTGTCGCGGGCCATCGCAGCCCGTAGGGCGGGGGAGTCGAGCCGGGTGAACACCTGCTCCGCGATGTACTCCTCAAGGGGCCGCATGACGATCCGCGCACGACCACACCCGCCGAGGGCTTTGGAGCACTCGTACGTCGGTCCCTCGGTACGCTTGGCGCTCGTCGAGGTCATGCGGTTACCGCAGTGGCAGAACACGAGGCCCGACAGCATGTACTTGCGCTGATTGGTTTCGCTCTTGCGCCGGCTGGGGTCGGCCAGGATCTCGCACACCCGCTGCCAGTCCTCGCGGTCCACAATCGGCTCCCAGGGTGTGGGGAACAGCTCGCCGTTGTACTCGCGTAGGCCAGCGATGGCGGGGTTGGTGACGGCTCGCTTCAACGTCCGGGGCTGCATCCCGAAGTCCTTGCTGATGCCGTAGACCGTCTCCCCGGCCAGCAGTCGGCGGACCGCATCGCGGACCCGTGGCGCGTCGGTGGTGTGGTGCTGGAAGCCCACATATCGGGGGTTGCCTTCCTCGCGGATGCCCTCGTATCCGAAGGGGACGTTGCCACCGTGAAACTCACCCTTCAACGCACGCTGACGGACTGCCGCCCGGACTCGCTCCCCGATACGTTCTGCCTCAGCCTCTGCCATCGACGCCTTGATGTTGAGGATGAAGCGACCGTTGGTCGTCTCGGTGTTGTCACCCTCGGTGGTGGCGAAGGCGACGTCATGCTTCTTGCGCCACTTCATGAACGGGGCGAACTTCCACAGCTGCCGGTGCAACCGGTCGACCTTGGCAACGATGATCGCGTTGGCCTCGCCCCGCTCACACGCACGCAGCATGGCGTTGTAGTTCGGCGGGTCGCGGTCGGTGCTGGCGCTGGTGTCGTTGTCTTCGTACACCCGCACGACCGCCCATCCGAGGGCAAGGGCAACGGCCCGGCATTGCTCTTCCTGCCGCTCGACGCCGAGTCGTCTGCCCTCGCGGTCGCTTGAGATGCGGGTATAGATGAACGCCTTTCGCTCCATGCGGGCCATCGTACGATGGATGCCCGTTATTGGGTAACGTGCGGTGGCCCGCGCCCTCGGTCTCCCGCTCGCCGGCACGCTGCGGCCCGAGCCGGCGTTGTGCCGGGGGCTGGAACGGGGCGAGGCGCCGGCCGGGGCCGGGCGAGGCCCGCTCGCCGCGCTCTGTCGGCGGATCGTCACCGAGCTGACCGGCCTGCCGGTGCCGGGTGCGGCATGACCGGCCGGCCCGACGACCTGTCGGCCCGGGTCCGGCAGCGGATGGCCGGCACCGCTACCCGGGTCACCCCGGCCGCGATCGTCTCCGCCGTCCGGGCCGAGCCCACCGCCGCGGTCCTCGGTGACACCGCCGTGCTGCGGATGGCCGACCAGGTCCGCGACGACCTGGTCGCGCCGGGCCGCTCGCCCCGCTGCTGGCCGATCCGCAGGTCACCGACGTGCTGGTCAACGGCACCCGGGTGTGGGTCGACCGGGGCGAGGGCCTGCGACAGGTGGCGGTGCCGCTCGGCTCCCTCGACGACGTACGGCGGTTGGCGCAGCGGCTCACCGCGGCCGCCGGCCGCCGGCTCGACGACGGCTCCCCGTACGCGGACGCACGGCTGCCCGACGGCACCCGGCTGCACGCCGTACTGCCGCCGGTGGCGACCGACGGCCCCTACCTGTCCCTGCGTACCTTCCGGCAGCGGCCGTTCACCCTCGACGACCTGGTACGCCAGGGCACCGTCCCACGACCGGTCGCCCCGGTGCTGGCGGCCGTGGTGGCCGCCCGGCTGGCGTACCTGGTCACCGGCGGCACCGGCTCGGGCAAGACCACCCTGCTCAACACGCTGCTCGGGCTGGTGCCCTCGACCGAGCGGATCGTGCTGGTCGAGGACGCCGCCGAGCTGCACCCGGTGCACCCGCACGTGGTGGGGCTCCAGGCCCGCACGGCCAACGTGGAGGGCACCGGCGCGGTCGGGCTCAGCGAGCTGGTCCGGCAGGCGCTGCGAATGCGTCCCGACCGGCTGGTGGTCGGGGAGTGCCGGGGCGGGGAGGTCGTCGACCTGCTTGGCGCCCTCAACACCGGCCACGACGGCGGTGCCGGGACGCTGCACGCGAACACCCCGGCCGACGTGCCGGCCCGGTTGGAGGCGCTCGGACTACTCGGCGGGCTGCCCAGGGCCGCGCTGCACGCCCAGGTGACCGCCGCGCTCCAGGTGGTGCTCCAGGTACGCCGCGGCCCGCGCGGCCGGGTGCTGGAGTCGATCTGCCTCCTGCTGCCGGAGGGGCCCGACCGCCTGGTCACCGTCGTGCCCGCCTGGGTTCGTGGACGAGGGCTGGGGCTGGCCGGTCGAGCCCTCGGCACGCTGTTGCGGGACCGGGGCGTGGCGGTGCCGCCGATCCTCTGCGAGCCGTGGCCGGGATCGGCGGGGCCGGCATGAGTCTCCCGATCTGGCTGGTGGCGGCGTTGCTGGTGGGCGCGGCGGCGGTGGTGGCCTGGCCGGTCCGCAGCAGCCGCCGGCGACGCCGCGTCCTGCTCGGTGCCGGCGCACCCGGCCAACCCACACTCACGCCGCACGACGCCGAGTCGCTCCGCACCGCACCGGCCGCCTTCCTCGCGTCCGAGCCATGCACCGAGGTGCCGCAGACACCACCGGTTGTCGCCGCCCCGGCCGCCCTCCTCGCGTCCGGGCCCGCCACCGAAGTGCCGGAGACGGCGCCACCGGTTGTCGCCGCTCCGGCCGCGGTCGTACCGCCCGGACCGCGCCGGTCGGGCGGGACGAGATCGAGCCGGCTCGCACCTGCCGCCGACCGCCCGTGCACCGTGGCGGTGGCCGTCGGGGCCCA
>NZ_JAEVHN010000369.1:0-6203 GCF_016803375.1 Micromonospora sp. 4G55 | reverse complement strand
CCGCCGGGTCGGGCGGCGCGACGGCCACCGCCGGGGGCGAGGTCGCGGCGGAGGCCACCGAGGTCATCCAGACCGGCGACATCTCGGGTACGGCGCAGCGGGCGGCGCTGCCGATCCTGCCCGCGCCGCGGGTCGCCTAGAGCGTGCCCTGCCGATGTGTGGTCCGCCCCGCTGCTGATCCAGTCGCATCACGAATGCGAGGGAGACGGCGAGGGTGCCGATGAGCCCACCACCTGCAGAACGCGTTGGCGCAGCTCGTCCTGCGCCGAGGGCCAGGGATGGGAGAAGGCGGCGGCTTCCAGCGATCTGGGGAAGATCCGGCGGACGTCCGGATTTTCTTCACCATCCTCCGGAGCCTCGTAGGTGACGGGTGGCCCCAGATGCAAGGCGATCGGCATCCCCAGCCCGGAGAGCTGGTTGAGGTCAACACCAGCCGGTCCCTCGGCAACATCTGTGAGCCCCACCCACCGGCAGTTCACCCACGTGTAGACGGTGCGTACCTCGTCCACCGCGTCAGCCTCGGCCGGCGCCACCCCGAACACCGACGCCACGCACACCGGCCGGGCCCGGGTTCCCGCGTGACTTCAGTCCGAAAGGTCGGGTCGTGTTCGAGCACCTCCACGACCCGCGCACCGAACTGTTCGCGCAGCGGCCCAGGCGGCAGCTTCCGCCCGTCGGGCGCGGACATCCACCGGACGACGACGACGCCCGACGCCACGAGGACCAGCAGCGCCAGTGCCAGCACTCGCCATCGACGCATGGGCGAGCCTCCCTGTTCAGATCACGCGAGCCCCGGTGCGGTTGACGGGCGTGACGCTAGCCGACCGCGTGCGGTACCGGTGGCCCTGACCGCGCGATCAATTCAAGGACCCCTACATCAGCTGCCTGCCCAGCGAGAGACCGGCGTCGGTGTAGCCGTTCCGGCTGTAGAAGCGCACGGCATCAATGTTGCGGTGGTGGATGCCGGCGGACAGATAGGTGATTCCACGGTCGGTTGCCCATCGTTCGGCCGCCTCCAGCAGCGCTGTTCCCACCCGGAGCCCTCGCGAATCGGGCAGTACGACCGTGTGCACCTGCGCCGAAGGCTCGGGCCGCAGGATCTGATGTTCCGGCGGGTCGGAGTTCCGCAGGACCTCCACCATCCCGACCACCCGGCCAACGGCCTCGGCAACGAGAACGGCATCCCGCCTCGACTCGTCGGCCAACACCGCCGAGAAGTGTTCAACCACCGCCGCACGCTGTGGAACGCGGTAGGTATCAGGGTCGAGAGCCAGATGCGCCTCGGCGTTGGCCAGGCGCAGCTCCACCAGGAAGGGAACGTCTGCCAAGCTCGCCGGCCGAATCCGCACGTCTGCCTGCTGCACCCTGCGGAGCCTAAGCCACCATGATCGCCAGGACGGGGCCTGGCCCGGACAGGGGCGGCGTGCTCGACGTGCACTGACTAGCATCCCCGAAATGTCGATCACGCCCAGGACGGTCCGGCTGCTCATGCCGGTGGCGGCGGCGCTCTTCCTCGGCGTTGCCCTGGCCGTCCGAGCCGTCGACGACGGCGCGTTGCGGCAGTACTCCGGCACCGCCCTGTACGCGTCGATGGTGTGGGCGGGGGTGCTGTTCCTGTGGCCACGGATGGCGCCGGTGCCGGTCGGGGTGATCGCGGTGCTGTTCTGCTGGCTGGTGGAATGCGCGCAGCTGACCGGGGTGCCGGCGGAGTTGTCGGCGCGGAGTCTGGTCGCGCGGCTGGCGCTCGGGGTCCAGTTCGATCCGGTCGATCTGGTCTGGTACCCGATCGGGGTGATCCCGCTGGCCGCACTGCACCGACTGGTGGCCGGTGGCGTCCCGCTCACCCCTCGCGGGCAGCGGCGGCGGGAGCGCTCCGCTCACGCCGGTGGCATGCCTGACTGATCGCCTGCCGGGGACCGCACATCGGGTCGTCGGTCGCCGAGTCTCGGGGGCGCGGGTAAGGCTGGTCAGTCGGGGTACGGGCGGCCGGTCAGCCAGGCGCGGATGTCGTCGCCGTGCTCGTCGAGGGCGGGCGGTGGCAGGTCGTAGCGGGGTGGGGTGGCGGAGAAGCCGATCGGGTGCCGGACGCCGGGCACGCCGCCGGCCGCCACCACCGGGTCGAGCCCGAGCTCTTCGGCCAGCGCGACCCCGCCGTCGACGGTGGTGATCGGGGCGCACGGCACACCCGCCGCGGTCAGGTCGCGGAACCACTCGTCCCGGGTCCGCCGGGCCAACCGCGCCACCAGGATCGGGCGCAGGGCGTCCCGGTGCACGGTGCGGTCCTGGTTGCGCCCGAACCGGGGGTCGTCGGGCAGCTCGGGCAGGCCGAGCACCTGGCACAGCCGGCGGAACTGCCCGTCGTTGCCGGCGATGATGACGAGGTCGCCGTCGGCGGTGGGCAACGGCTCGTACGGGAACAGGCTCGGGTGGGCGTTGCCCATCCGGTACGGGGCCGCGCCGCCGGCGACGTACCCGCTGGTGTGGTTGACCAGACCGGACAGCGCCGAGGAGAGCAGGTTCACCTCGACGTGCTGGCCGACGCCGGTGCGGTCCCGGTGGTGCAGGGCGGCGAGGATGCCGACCGCCGCGTGCAGGCCGGCGATCACGTCGAACACGGCGACACCGGCCTTGTACGGCGGGCCGTCGGCGTCGCCGGTGAGGCTCATCAGGCCCGACGCCGCCTGGACCATGAGGTCGTAGCCGGGCAGGTGCGCTCCACCGTGGGCGCCGAAGCCGCTGACGGAGGCATAGACGATCCCTTCGTTGCCGGCCGCCACGCTGTCGTAGTCGAGGCCGAAGCGGCGCAGGCCGCCGGGGCGGAAGTTCTCGATCATGACATCGGCGCGGCGGGCGAGTTCCCGCGCGACGGCCAGGTCGTCGGGGTCGGCGAGGTCGAGCGCGATCGAGCGCTTGTTGCGGTTCACGCCGAGGTAGTAGGTGGAGACGCCCTCGCGCGCCGGCGGCGTCCAGGCCCGGGTGTCGTCCCCGCCGGGCCCCTCCACCTTGATCACCTCGGCGCCGAGGTCGGCCAGGAGCAGCGGCCAGTGCCGGTTCGCCGGGCGGGCGTAGCCGGCGGCGGTCGCCCCGGACCAGGCCAGCATCGCCAGCAGGACGGCGCCGGCGGCGAGCGGGTGGGCGTACCGGTCGGCATCGCGGAGCACCAGCAGGCAGACGTACCCCAGGGCGGCGAAGCGGAAGACGGCGATGGAACGCCACAGCGGCACCTCGAGACCACCCGGCGGCGACGGCATGGCCGTCACGATGCCACAGCCGCCGGCCGGCCCGGCGACGCCGCCGGTCGCGGGACGGAGAACCCTGACGTACGGTGGAAATGCCGCGAAACTCCGAGACCGGCTGTCGGGACAGGGCCATGACGAACGCAGATCCGCCCCCGCCGCGTACGGTTGTGCCCATCGAATCTTCCGTTCTCATCGCCGAGGCCTTCGAGCAGGCCCAGGTGACCGAGCTGCGCCACTCGGTCACCTCCTGCGCGCACGCCTCGGGGCTGAACGGCCAGCGGCTGGACGACTTCGTCCTCGCCGTCAACGAGCTGATCACCAACGCCGTCCGGCACGGCGGCGGTCAGGGCTGGCTGCGGCTGTGGCAGCGGGCCGACGAGCTGGTCTGCGAGGTCTCCGACCACGGCGCGGGAATCAGCGCCCAGCGGCTCGGCGACCACAGCCGCCCCGCGCCGGACACCGCCGGCGGGTGGGGGCTCTGGCTGGCCCGGGAGCTGAGCGACGCCATGGAGGTCGAGACCAGCCCGGCCGGCACCACGGTACGGATCAGCGCCCTGACCCGGGCGCTGCGCCCCGCGGGCGGCCCGGCCGGCGACTGATCCGGATCGACTCAGCCGAAGAGCGCGCTGACCGACTCGCCGTTGTGGATCCGCCGCATCGCCTCGGCCAACGCGGGCGCCACCGAGAGGATCTCCAGCTTCGGCACCCGCTTCTCCGCCGGGATCGGGACCGTGTTGGTGCAGACGATCTCCAGCACCCCGTCCTCCCCGCTGAGCCGCTCCAGCGCCCCGCTGGAGAAGAGCCCGTGCGTGCAGGCGAGCCGGATCGAGCGCACCTTCCGCTCACGCAGGTGCGCCATCAGCTCGATCACCGTGCTGCCCTTGGCGATCTCGTCGTCGAGGACGATCACGTCCCGGTCGGCCACGTCGCCGATCACCGTACTGATCTTGACTCGGTCGTCGCTGAACCGCTGCTTCGCCCCGGCCGCCACCGGCGTACCGAGCATCCGGGCGAAGGCGGCGGCCTCCTTGGCGTTGCCCAGGTCCGGCGAGACCACCACGGTGTCGGTCAGGTCGTAGCGCCGGAAGTGGGCGGCCAGCTCGCGCAGCGCGTGCAGGTGGTCGACGGGGACGCTGAAGAAGCCGTGCACCTGCGGCGAGTGCAGGGTCATCGCCAGCACCCGGTGCGCCCCGGCCGAGGTGAGCAGGTCGGCGACGAGCCGCCCGCCGATCGAGATGCGCGGGGCGTCCTTCTTGTCCGACCGGGCGTACGCGTAGTGCGGCAGCACCACGGTGATCCGGCCGGCGGACGCGCCCCGGGCGGCGTCGATCATGAGCAGCAGCTCGACCAGGTGCTCCTGGACCGGCGGCACCAACGGCTGGATCAGGAAGACGTCACGCTCCCGGCAGTTCGCCTGCAACTGCACCTCCAGGCAGTCGTTGGCGAACCGGGAGACCCGCACCGGGTGCAACGGGACGTCGAGGTGGGCACAGATCTCGGCGGCGAGTTCGGGATGGGCGGTTCCGCTGAACACGGCGATGTCGCGCACGGTCCAGATCGTACGGACGGCCGCCGGCCGGACGACGCGTGGGCGACGGCGCGTTGCCTCTCTGGGTACGGTGCCGCAATGACTCTTCGCGCCGCACTGGCGCAGCGACGCCCGGGGCGTGATCGCCGGGCTGACCGGCTACCTCGCCAAGGGCCGGGAGCGCGAGCTGCGGCAGTGGCGCAAGGCGGTGGGGTGCACCCTCGACTGGGTCGAGTGACTACGCCCAGCGGTTGCCGGTGAGCTTCTCGTAGACGTCGACGTAGCGGGCCCGGGTCGCCTCGACCACCTCGGCCGGCACCTCAGGGGCCGGGCCCTGCTTGTCCCAGCCGCTGTCGGTCGCCCAGTCCCGGACGTACTGCTTGTCGTAGGAGAACTGCACGCGGCCCGGCTGGTACGACTCGGCCGGCCAGAACCGGGACGAGTCGGAGGTCAGCAGCTCGTCGCCGAGCATCAGGGTGCCGTCCGGCGTCCAGCCCAGTTCGAGCTTGGTGTCGGCGACCAGGATGCCCCGGTCGGCTGCCAGCTCGGCGCCGCGCCGGTAGACGTCGATGGTGATCTGGCGCAGCCGCTCGGCGGTCTCCGCGCCGACCTTGTCCACCACCTCGGCGAAGGTGATCGGCTCGTCGTGCTCCCCCACCGGCGCCTTGGTCGACGGGGTGAAGATCGGCTCGGGCAGGATCGACGCCTCGACCAGGCCGCGCGGCAGCGCCACGCCGGAGACGGCGCCGGTGCGCTGGTACTCCTTCAGGCCGCCGCCGGTCAGGTAGCCCCGGGCGACGCACTCCACCGGGACCATCTCCAGCCGCCGGCAGCGGATCGCCCGGCCGGTGAACTCGGCGGGCACGTCGGTGGTCGAGACGACGTGGTTCGGCACCAGGTCGGCGAGCTGCTCGAACCACCAGACGGAGAGGGCGGTGAGCAGTCGACCCTTGTCCGGGATCGGCGTCGGCAGCACCACGTCGTAGATCGAGATGCGGTCGGAGGCGACCAGGATCAGGTCGTCGCCGTCGGCGTAGACGTCCCTGACCTTGCCCGAGTGCAGAAGTTCCACGCGCCCTAGTACATCAGACGGCGTCGGGACGCCCGGTGCGGCCACCGGCCGTCCCGAGGCCGGCGGGCCCGGGCCGGCTCGGCACGTATCGATGCCGGTCAGCGCCCGGGCGACCGTCCCCCCCGCCGCCGGCCGCCCGGCGTTCGACACCCGGGCTCACCGCCTGCGCTGAATGGGCTCGGCACGTATCGATGCCGGTCAGCGCCCGGGCGACCGTCCCCCCCGCCGCCGGCCGCCCGGCGTTGACACCCGGGCTCACCGCCTGCGTGAATGGTCCGGCCCGCACCGCCGCGCACCAGGAGCCCCCCGTGCCCGCTGCCCGCCCTCCGCGCCCCCGGCCCGGCGCCGACCCGGACCGGCGGCG
>NZ_JAEVHN010000368.1:0-6205 GCF_016803375.1 Micromonospora sp. 4G55 | reverse complement strand
CGATCGTCTGATCCGCGAACACTCCGACACGGCGATACAGGTCAATCAGCCCATCCTTCGTCTCGTCCTCGCGCGCGTACCAGTCTGCCTGCGGGTCCTCCTCGAACGCCTGCATGGGGACCAGCTCCTCAGGCGTCGGGAATTCGCGCCCGAAGGTGGGCCCGAAGTAGCCGGCTTCGACGTTGAGGCAGTGCTTGAGTACTCCCAGCAGGTTGTTGCCGGTCGCGGTGCGGGGCAGTCTGGCCTCGCGTTCGCTCAGCCCGTCGAGCTTCCAGATCAGGTCGTCGCGGATCGACTGAAGGTAGTGGTGCAGCGCAGTCTTCGCATCGTCCAGATCAGCCATGCCGGCAGTCTTCCTCATCCGCCGAGCCGGCGGGTGAGGTATCGCCTGCAAGATCAGCAGACGCCGGGTGGCCCGGGCCTCGGTCGGTGGACCTCAGCCCGGGTCCCCTGTCGGACCTCAGTCCATGGCGATGTAGAGCCGTTGACCGGCGGGTCGGTAGCCGACGCGCTCATACACCCGCCACGATTTCTCGCCGGAGGCCTCCAGCCAGGCAATCTCCACGCCGGTGGTGAACAGCCGCCGGGTGATGGCGGCGGTGATGGCGCCCGCCAGCCCCTGGCGGCGGTAAGGCGAACGAACGGCGATGCCCGCGACCTCGCTGACCGCGCCGGTGGGCGGGACCGCTCCGCCACCTCCCGCACAGGTGCCGTCGTCGGTGGCGGCCATGACGGTCACGCCGCCGGCGGCCTGCAGGCGCCGGAGCCGAGCCACATCAGCCGCGGAGGCCACCCGGTCGCCGCCGAAGGCTTCGTTCTGCGCGCTGATCAGCGCGGCGCGCTGGGAATCGGTGCCCGGTTCGCGCAGCTCGAGGTGGTCTGGCGTGGGTGGGGTCTGCAATGTGCCGGGCACACAGAGGAGGTAGGTGTGCCGGGCTTCCACGACGAAGCCGGCGGCGATCAGCAGTGCTTCCAGGCCGGGGGCGCAACTGACGATGTACTCCAGGCGGGGTCTGCGACCAGCCGCACGGAAGGCGGCGACCAGGGCGGTGACGTCGGCCGCGGTGATGGCGGTACCGGGACGCGGCGTCGCGTAGTTGATGTGGGGACTGGTCGTTGTCGGATCCACCCCGATCACGAACGGCCCCACTTCGACGGGCGCGGGTCGGCTGGACAGGTTGGCGACGACGGACTGCTGGATGCGGGCATCCATGATCAACGTGAACCTCAATGCATGGGAGAAGCTGCGATGGGTGGAGGAATCGTTGGACCGCTCACCGTGACAGAGCCGCGCGACGCTAATTCGTCGCGTGGTCGACACTCAGGCGGCCGCTCGGCCTACCCGGATCACAGGCGTCATTCCCTCATGCAGAGCGCCCACGCCGATCGCGTGGTCGGCTGCAAGGTTGCCGCAGCCGGCTTGAGCTGTCAACCCTTGATCACTCCCGCCTCCCGCGCCTGCCGGGTCGCTGCGTCGCCGGCCGAGGCGGGGCCGGTGCTGGCAGGACGGGGCGAGGTCAGGCGCCGGGCGCGTGAGAGGAAGCTACGCCCGGCGCGCCGGAGCGGAGCCCGGCCGGTCCGCCAGCGCCACACCGACCGCCTCCTCCGGCGTCTCGACGTGGCGCGGGCCGGACACCGGCCACTCCGGTGGCGTCCAGCACCCGCCAGCCGCCGAGCGACCACCACCGGCACCCGCCCCGGCGCATCGCCAGCGCCACCTCGCTGAGGGTGCCCCAGGAGCCGCCCACCGCGATCACCGCGTCGGCGCTCCACACCAGGACGGCGTTGCGGGCCTGCCCCAGGTTGGTCAGCAGCGTCGCCGAGGCGTCGGCGACCGGGCCGGGGGCGGTGCCGTCGTCGGGGCGTACCGCGATGACCCAGGCCGTGGTGGGCCCGGCGCCGGCGGCGACCGCGGCCATTACCCCGCCGCCACCTCCGCAGAGGACGGTCGCGCCGCGCCCCGCGAGCAACTCCCCCACCCGGCGGGCGTGGGCCAGCTCGGCCGGCGTCGCCGACGCCGGGCCGCAGACCGCCACCTGCACCACCCGGCCTCACCTCCACGGCGAGGTTAGCGCCGGGCGCGGCCACCCGGCCGGTACGCCACGGGAATGCGTGGACCGACGCTCCTACCATCCCTGGCATGGGACGTGACGGGGCGGAACCACCGGCACCACCTGGGCGCTGGTCCAGCGGCGGGGTCGGCTGGCAGTTGATCCTCATGGTCGGCGGCTTCGCCGCGTTCCTCGGGGTGCTCGGCCTGCTGCTGCTCGCGCAGGGGGTGGCCGCCACCCTCGCCGAGTACACCGGGTCGCCAGGCCAGGTGCGGGTCACCCGGTGTGTCCCGTTCGAGGGGAAGAACGAGGGGTGGACCTGCGCCGGGGAGTTCGTGGCCGACGGCGGGGCGTTCCGCATCGCCGAGGTGACGATCGAGCCGTACCTGGAGGAACGTCCCACGGCGCCAGTCTCGGCACGGGTCGTCGATCGGCGCTCCGACGAGGCCTGGATCCCGAGCCTGGTGCCGCTCACCGCCGGCGGCGGCGGACTCGCGTTCCTGAGTATGGCCGGGTGGGTCGTCTGGGGGGTGTTCCGTCCCGGCGACCCGGATGAGAACCTGTCGAAGCGGGCCCGCCGGCGCCTGGAACGGCAGCGGCACGGCCCGACCGGGCCGCCGCAGCTGGGCAACCGGGCCCGCAGCCGACGCCGCAGACGACGCCGGTCCGCAACGTGAGGTGGCTCCCCGGTATCGCGCTCCGGGGAGGCCACCTGGGCCGGGGTCAGAAGACGGCGACGCCGTACTTGCTCAGGGCCTCCTTGACCGGCTGAAGGACGGGTGTCGACGCCCGCCGCCCGGGTCGGCTAGCCTGCCGGCCATGCCATCGACGCTGACCGAAGCGACCGATCCGTACTGCCTGCGCGAGGGAGAGAGCGCCGCGCTGCTCGCCGGGCATCCGTGGCGCCGGTTCGTGGTGCTGGGCGACAGCGTCGCCGAGGGGATGTGCGAGCCGGTCGACGGGTACCCGCCGGTGCAGTGGGCGGACCGGATCGCCGCCGAGCTGCGCGCGGCCCGCCCCGGGCTGGCGTACCTCAACCTGGGCCGGCGGGGGCTGCGGGCGCACGAGGTGCGCGCGGCGCAGCTGGACGCGGCCCTGGCCTTCGATCCCGACCTGGCGCTGCTGGTCTGCGGCGGCAACGACGCGTTCCGGCCGGCCTTCGACCCGGACGCGGTCGACGTCGAGCTGGCCGCGATGATCGGTGCGCTGCGGGAGGCCGGGGCGGACGTGGTCACCGTCGGCATGTTCGACGTCTCGCACAGCCCGGCCGTCCCGGAGCAGGTCCGGCCCGGACTCGGCCAGCGGATGCGCCTGCTCTCCGCGCACACGGGGCGGCTCGCCGCGCGGCTGGGCACGGTGCACGTGCATCTCACCGACCACCCGGCCGGCGCGGACGCGTCGCTGTACAGCAGCGACGGCCGGCACGGCAGCGCCCGCAGCGACGCCATCGCGGCGGCGGAGACGGTACGCCGGCTCGGCGCCCACCTCGCCGCCCGAGGCGCATCCCGGCCGTGACCCGGGATCGTCTGTCGTCTCCCGACGCCGGCCCCGACCGGTCCCGCCGGAGACGACAGGCGATCCTCGGCCGGCTCAGTCGGTGAGCAGGATGCCGGTCATCAGGACGCCCCGGGCGAGGTTGAGCACCCCCTCGCAGCCGGGGTAGCCGACCCGGGCCAGCGCGCCGGAGCCGGTGCGGCCGAACAGGTACGGGGCGATGCTGTACGGCACCTCGGCGGTGACCACCTCCCCGGTCTCGATCTGCACGAAGTCCATCGCCACCCGGTCGGCCGGCATGTACCGCTGCAGGATGTTGCCGCCCCGCGCCACGGCCGCCCGCACCCCGTCGGCCCAGGCCGCCGCGCTCAGCTCCGGGCCGATCAGCACGTCGTGGCCCGCCGAGCCGTCGGCCGGCTTGGCCACCAGCTCCGCCTGCTCGGCCAGCGCCCGGTCCAGCTCGGCCTCGGTCAGCACCACCGTGTGCGGCACGTACCGGCGGATCAGGGCCTGGTCGTCGGCGGGGAGCTGGTCCAGGTCCTCGTAGAGCCAGGCGAAGTTGACCTTGTTGCCGAGCAGCCAGGCGGCGGCGCTGACGAACATCGGCAGGGTGCCGGCGGCAAGCGCCCCCGCCACCGCCTCCAGCCCCGCGCTCGGCGTGACCCGGTTGGGCACGAAGAGCCGGAACAGCGCGTCCACCGGCGCGCCGCCCACCACCAGCCGCCGGTCGGCGTCCAGGGTGGCGGTGGCGACCGGGGCGATGACCAGGTCGATGCCGAAGCGCCGGGCCTGGTCCGCCAGGGGCGAGAGGATCCGGATGAACGTCTCCGGGTCGTCCAGCCCCGGGTACTCGGCGTCGAAGTCCATCAGCAGCGCCACCCGGGCCCCGTCGGCAAGGCCCAGCTCGTCGCGGATCGCCACGAACCGCTGGTCCAGCAGGGACGGTGCCGGCCGCGCCGGCACGCCGTCGAGCAGGCCGCGCTCCCGGTAGAGCTGGGCGAACCGCTGGATCACCGTGTCGGCGTCGAAGCCGCCGCCGAGGCTGCTGTCGATGTTGTACTCGACGATCCGCGGCTCCCCGCCGGAGAGCAGCACGTCCGGCCGGTACGCGGCCAGCAGCGCCTCGGTCAGCGGCTCGTCCTCGTCGAGCAGCCGGGTCTCCCCCGCCGGCACGCCGAGCAGCCGCCGCAGCTCCCCCGCCGTACGGGCACGACGCCGGCAGGCGTCCAGGATGAGCTGGGCGATCCGGTCGCAGACCTCGTTCAGCTCGCGGAAGGAGTCGGCCGTCAGCACCGTCGGCCGGGCCAGCCGCCACTGCTTGTTGTACGTCGCCCGGCCGTGGAAGATCCGCTCCCACTCCTGCGCCCCGGCGGCGACCATCGCCCGGCGGGCCGCCTCCGGCAGGTCGGTCCACGCCCGGCCGGCCGCCGGCCACGGGTAGTTCACATCGATCATGATCCGTCCTTGGTCACGTGGTGGATGGCGGCGGTGAGGGCCGCCCGGCCGGGCTGTACGGCCCGGTCCAGCGCGGGCGCGAAGGGCAGCACCGCGCCGTCCGGGCGGGTGACCCGCCGGGGCGGGGCGGCCAGCGGCACCCGTTCCACGACACTGGCGATGATCTCCCCGGCGATGCCGCAGGACCGGTTGGAGTCGTCGAGCACCACCAGCCGCCCGGTCCGGGTCACCGAGTCGACCAGCCCGTCGAGGTCGAACGGGTAGAGCGTGCGCGGGTCGAAGACCTCGACCGAGACCTGGTCGGCCAGCTCCCCGGCGACCGCGAGCGCGTCGTGCACCAGGTGCCCGACGGCGACCACGGTCACGTCGTCGCCGGCCCGGCGCACCACGCCCCGGCCCAACGGCACCGGGGCGAGGGTGGCGAAGTCGACGTCCTCGCGGACGTCCAGCGCGCCGGCCGGGGCGAAGACCACCACCGGGTCGTCGTGCCGGATCGCCGAGACCAGCAGCCCGTACGCGTCGGTCGGGGTGGCCGGCACCGCGGTGACGATCCCGACGTGGGCGAAGAGCGAGTACGGGTGGTCGGAGTGCTGCCCCGCCCAGCCCGTCCGGGAGCCGGAGCCGGGCACCAGGTAGGTGACCGGGGCGGCGCACTGCCCGCCGGTCATCAGCGGGAACTTGTGCGCGTGGTTGACGATCTGCTCGAAGACCAGGAACAGCAGCGACGGGATCTGGAACTCCACCACCGGGCGCAGCCCGGCCAGCGCCGCGCCGGTGGCGAAGCTGGTGAACGCCTGCTCGGACAGGGGCGTGTCCAGGACCCGCTCCGGCCCGAACCGCTTGAGCAGGCCGGCGGTGACGTTCGACGCGGCCACCCGGATGTCCTCGCCGAGCAGGAACACCGCCTCGTCGCGGGCCAGTTCGTCGGCGAGCGCCCGGGTCAGCGCCTTGCGGTAGGACAGCCGTGGCATCAGCCACCTCCCGTCCGGGCGGTCAGCCCACTGGCGTACAGGTGGTCCAGCGCGCCGGCCGGGTCGGGCTCGGGGCTGGCCAGGGCGAACGCGACGGCCGCGTCGAGCGTCGACTCGACCTCCGCGTCGACGGCCGCCCCGGTGGACCGCGAGCATCACCTCCCCGGGTACGCGCCCAGCCGTGCCCCCTCGGCCATCCCGGCGCCAGCACGGCGAGCGCGCGCACGTGCGCGA
>NZ_JAEVHN010000367.1:0-6224 GCF_016803375.1 Micromonospora sp. 4G55 | reverse complement strand
ACCGGTTGCCGGCGGGGTCGACCCGGCGATCGCCGTGACCATGCTGCACCCGGTGGCCACGGCGTACCTGGCGTTGTTCGTCCACGGCCGGCTCCGGCCCGGCGAGACCGTCGTGGTGGCGGGCGGCGCCGGCAACGTCGGCGCCGCGCTCGTCGCGCTCGCCGCCACCGCCGGTGCCCGCGTCGTGGCCACCGCGTCGCCGGGCGATGCCGACTTCTGTCGGCGGAACGGCGCCGCCGACGTGCTCGACTACCGCGCCCCCGACCTGGCCGAGCGGCTGAGGTCGGCCTGCCCGGAGGGGGTCGACCTGTATCTCGACACCGCGGGGCGGAACGAGTTGGCGTGGACGATCGACCTGCTCGCGGTGCGCGGGCGGGTCGTGGTGCTCGCCGGCGGCGACACCCGGCCGGTGCTGCCGGTCGGCGCGCTCTACCGCAACGACCGGGCCGTCATCGGCTTCGTGATCTCCCACGCCACCACCGCCGAGCTGGCCGAGGCCGCGGCCCTGGTGAACCGGACGCTGGCCGCCGGGCGGGTGGCCCCGCGCGAGGTCCTGCCGCTGCCGTTGTCGGCGGTCGGCGAGGCGCACGGCCTGCTGGAGCGGGGCGAGCTCCGGGGACGGCGGGTGGTGATCCGCCCGTAGCGGGTGCTCGTGGCGGGCTCGATCGGGGGTGTTAATGTTTCTCCCCGTTGTCAGCGAGCGCCGCTAGCTCAACTGGCAGAGCAGCGGACTCTTAATCCGCGGGTTCGGGGTTCGAGTCCCTGGCGGCGCACTGGGTAACACGGGCTCTGGCCTGGTGGTTCTCCACCAGGCCAGAGCCTTTTGGTGTCCATGGAGATGGCTGGGTGGTCGGGAGCGGTGGGACTGTTCGGGCTGTCGGTGGACGTTGTGTTGTGGCCGTGGATAGGCGCTCGGGTCTGACGAGCGGCGGCCAGGGGCTCTGGCCCCGGACCGGTGAGGCGCGTGTCAGGCGCCTTTGGCGATCAGTGCCGCAGCGAGGGTCTGTTCCTGGAGATCAACTGACGGCGGACGTCGGGGCTGGGTGGACTGCTGACCGGCTACCCAGTCGGTCCGGACCGGTCGGTAGCGTCGATCGATGCGGCGAAGTTCGACAACCGGCCCACCTGGGACAACCGAGGGAAGTTCGACAGCCGGCCCGGCTGGGACAACTGGAACAAGAAGAAGTAACCCGCCGATACGCGGAATGGATCGGACGCGTGGGGTGGCGTGCCCGCCCCACCCCTGTACGGGTTGAGGAGGCATGCGCACCACGACAGTCGGCGATGTGAAGATCCTGCTGCCGGACCTCGACCCGGACGACCTCGACCGGGTGCCCGAACTGGCCGATGGCCTCACCGAGGCTTTCGTCGAGGGCGCATCGTGGCGCGGTGTGCAGCTGGAGGACTGCCGCATCCGGGGCAGCCGGATCACCGGTGGCGACCTCAGCGAGAGCACCTGGGAAGCCGGCAGCCTCTACGGCTGCGAAATCACCCGCACCGACTTCTCTGGAGCGGCTCTGGTCGGTGTGACGATCGAGCGGTGCGCGATCACTGGCTCACGGTTCACCGGCACCAGGCTCACCGACGTGCGCCTCAAGGACGTCCTGTTCGACGGCTGCCGCTTCGACTACGCCACCTTCCAGCGCGTCACCGCTGCCGGCTCGGTCGCCTTCACCGACTGCACCCTCACCCACGGCACCTGGTCCACCTGTCGTCTTCCGGGCATCGCGCTGCGGTCCTGCGACCTCGCCGGTCTGGAGCTGGACTCCTGCAATCTCAATGGCGCTGACCTGCGGTCCAGCAGCCTCCGAGGGCTCAAGACGCCACTCGACAACCTGTCCGGCGTCACCCTTGCCGCGGGCCAGCTTTCCGACCTCACCCAGCTGGCCGTCGCCGCTCTGGGCCTGACCGTGCGCAACGACTGACCTCCGGGAGCACCGTGGCCGCTGACGCCGTCCCGATCGACAGCCCGGACACGATCATCGTCTGCGTCCGAGGCAACTCCGGCTCGGGCAAGAGCAGCGCCGAGCGGGAACTGCGGCGTCGGCATGGCCGGGGCTGTGCGCTGGTCGAGCAGGACTACCTGCGCCGCATTGAGCTGCGCGAGCGGGACAAGCCCGGCGGTGAGGCTCCTGGCGTCACGCCTGGTCGACGAGCCAGTCCGGATGACTGTGAAGTCGCGTTCGGTCAGGCCGCGCCGTGGGTCGACCCGATGGAGCAGCGCCGGACCGTGGTGATGGGCGGACACCCAGACGCGATCGGCAGGGGAGATCTCGTCGTCGACCCACACGAAGGGACGCCCCTGCGCCCACTCGACCAGGCCGCGAGTCTTCCAGTGCAGGGCGCCGTCCTCGTCCGAGTCGGCCCAGTCCAACACCGGCAGGGCCGGCAGTCCGAGCAGCGGAGCCAGTACGTCGTTCGCGTCGCTCATCCAGGTGGACGCCCACACCAGGTCACACGGCAGGGCGGACAGCAGGTGGCCGTGTTCCGGCTCGACCCTGTGCAGCAGCGGATGGGCGTCATCCGGCCGAACCTGTACACGGGTTGGATTGGCCGGCATGCCCGGCGGTGCCGCCGGTGGCGTTCCGAACGGGATGAGGGTGCCGTCCACGTCAAGGAACAGCAGCGGACGCGAGGCGGACACGGTCCAAAGGTTAGCCCTCATCCGGTGACCGGTGACCGGTGACCGGGGACGTGCGGGCGCTGCGTGGTCTGGGCTCTGCCAACGCCGGCTGCGGACGCTGCATCGGTTGCGGTTGGTGGCGGGTTCCGGCCGCAGCGCGCCGACGGCGGGCGTCGTGTTGGCCTGTCGCTCTTCTGCTGCGCAATGACGTGCCCAGCAAGGCATGCAAAACGGCTCATACGTCCTAGAAGCGGAGCAAATCCCACCTAGTCTCAGGGTGCCGAGCCGGATCCTTGAGGAGTCAGCCGATGTCGCACCATCTCGACACCCCGCTCGCCGCGCAGTCCGGTCAGCTCTTCCTGAACGACCTGTACGTCTTCGACGGCGAGCGCGGCACGGTCTTCGTCATGGACGTCAACAGCTCGGTGACCCGGGCCGACATCAAGCGTGGCTTCCACCACGAGGCGCGGTACGAGTTCAGGATCCACCACGATGGGGCCGACCTGGAGGACCTCACCTACCGGGTCGCCTTCGGTGAACCGGACGCCGACGGGCGGCAGGCGGTGACGCTGCACGCGCTGACCGGCACCGAAGCGCGTAGCGACGCGGCGAACGGCGAACTCCTCGTCCAGGGGCGGACCGGCGAGGTGGTGAGCAGCGACGTCCTGCGGCTCTGGGCCGGCCGGATCGCCGATTCCTTCTACATCGACCTGGATCAGCTCGCGACCGTCAACGACGCCTTCAAGAACGGCGCCAAGCTGGACCGCTCGAAGTGGCGACCGGAGAACGCGAAGAACAGCTTCGCCGGCACCACCGTCGAGTCGATCGTCCTCGAGGTGTCGCACGACGAGCCGATGCTGCGCGACGGGGCGCAGATCGGCGTCTGGTGCACCACGAAGCTGGCGACGGACGCCGGCGGATGGCGGCCGATCAACCGGGCCGGCCACCCCATGATGTGGCCGATCTTCTGGCCGACCGACACCGACTTCTCCGACCCCGCCAACGTCCGGCACCCCTGCGACGACCTGAAGGCGGACGGCGAGAACATCGCCTCGACCGTCGCGCGGGTGGTCGCCGCGAACGGCACCGCTGTCGATCCGAACGCGTACGGCTGGAGCGTGGCCCGGCAGGTCTACCCAGATCTGCTGTCGTACCGGGTCGGGACGCCGGCGAACTACGGCTTCGCCGTGCGGAACGGGCGCACGATGTCGGACAACGCCCCGGAGGTGATGTTCTCCCTGGTGCTGAACACGGGGATGACCTCGGGTCTGACCGCGGACGTGACCCGGGAGGCCCGCTCCGGCACGTTCCCCTACGTGGTGCCCGCCTGACGCGGGTGGTCGCTCCGCACGACGGCGGCGATGCCGCTGGGCGACGCCACGCGACCGCATGGACCGGCCGGGTGGGAGCTGGGGGTCAGCGCGGCGTGGCCGGCGGGCGTAGTCCGTCGAGGGCGACGCCCAGCACCCGTTCGCGCTGCTCCGGCTCGGGGAACTGGGCCATGGTGAGGCCGCTGAGCAACCGGACCACGTCGTCGAAGCTGATGTCGGCGCGGACCGCCCCGGAGGCCTGGGCGCGGCGCATCAGCGGCTCGCCCGCGGTGTAGATCTCCGTCCGGCAACTCCGGAAGACCTCGGAGTCGTGCAGCAGCTCCTCGGCCAGGGCCCGCTTGGTGGCGACGTAGCCGACGAACCGGTGCAGCCAGGCGACCAGCGCGTCCCACGGGGGCAGGTCGGCCAGGTCGGCCGCGGAGCGACTCAGCGCCCGGACCTCCTCGACGTAGACGGCTTCGAACAGGGCCTGCCGGGTCGGGAAGTTCCGGTAGAGGGTGCCGATGCCCACCCCGGCGCGCCGGGCCACCTCTTCGAGCGAGGCGGACGCTCCGTTCTCCGCGAAGGCCTCGCGGGCGGCCGCGATCAGCGACTCGTAGTTGCGCCGGGCGTCGGCGCGCTTGGGTCGCCGTGCGAAGACGTCGGACGTCTGTCCCGCGCTGGCCATGACGTGCGTCACCTCACCTCGGTTGCAACCGGAGGCACCCCTCCGCTAGCTTAGTGGAGGCACCCCTCCGGAACTGTCCGGAGCCATGCCTCCGCTTAGCTTACCTCCCCGGGGACCGGGTGCCGATCCCGCCGAACAGGCGACCGGCACCGCCCCGAAGCCTGACGAGCCCACCTGCCCGTCGTCCCCTCCGTACGCGGAATTGGAGTTTCCCCGCATGACAGAGACCGTCCGTCGCGGCTCCCGCCGGCTCACCTTCCTCGTCCTGGCGGCCGGCACCGGGTTCTTCGCGATGCTCCAGTCGCTGATCACCCCGGTGCTGCCGACCATCCAGCACGACCTGCACACGTCCCAGAACACCGTCACCTGGGTGCTGACGGCCTACCTGCTCTCCGCGTCCATCTTCACGCCGATCCTCGGCCGGGTCGGCGACATGGTGGGCAAGGAACGGATGCTCGTGGTCTCCCTCGGCGCGCTCGCCCTCGGCTGCCTGCTGGCCGCCGTCGCGCCGAGCATCGGCGTGCTCATCGTCGCCCGGATCGTCCAGGGCGTCGGCGGCGCCGTCTTCCCGCTGTCGTTCGGGATCATCCGCGACGAGTTCCCCGCCGCGCGCGTTTCCTCCGCGGTGGCCGCCATCTCGGCGATCGTCGCGGCCGGCGGCGGCCTGGGGGTCGTGCTCGCCGGGCCGATCGTCGGCGCTCTCGACTACCGGTGGCTGTTCTGGATCCCGATGGTCGTCGTCGGCCTGACCGCCGTCGCCGCGTACTTCGTCGTGCCGGAGTCGCCGGTGCGTACCCCTGGCCGGATCGACTGGCGGGCCACCCTGCTGCTGTCCGGCTGGCTGGTCGCCCTGTTGCTGCCGATCAGCAAGGGCGCCGCCTGGGGCTGGACCTCGGCTCGGGTGGTGGGCCTGCTGGCGCTCGCCGCAGTGCTGCTCTCCGGTTGGCTGGTCGCCGAGATCCGCTCCAGCAACCCGTTGATCGACATGCGGATGATGCGGCTGCCCGGAGTCTGGACGACCAACCTGGTCGCCCTGCTCTACGGCGCGTCGATGTTCTCCGTCTACGCGTTCCTGCCGCAGTTCGTGCAGACCCCGACGGTGGCCGGTTACGGCTTCGGCGCGACCGTCACCCAGGCCGGCCTGCTGATGCTGCCCATGCTCGTCGGCATGTTCGTCGCCGGCCTCCTCGCCGGCCGGCTGGAGTCGCGCTTCAGCGCCAAGGCGCAGCTCGCCACCGGCGCGGCCTTCAACGTGCTCGCCTCCGCGATGCTGACGGTCGCGCACGACACCCGCTGGGAGATCGGGGTGGCCGGCGCCCTCGTCGGTCTCGGCATCGGGCTGGCCTTCGCCTCGATGGCCAACCTCATCGTGGGCAACGTCCCGGCCGGGCAGACCGGGGTGGCGACCGGCATGAACGCCAACATCCGCACCATCGGCGGCGCCGTCGGCGCGGCCGTGGTCAGCGGTGTGATCACCGCCCACCCGCAGGCGAACGGGCTGCCCCGGGAGGCCGGCTTCACCCTGGGCTTCCTGGTCCTCACCGGGCTGGCCCTGGCGGCCGCGGTGGCGGCGCTGGCCGTCCCGTCCGGGCGGCGCCCGTCG
>NZ_JAEVHN010000366.1:0-6235 GCF_016803375.1 Micromonospora sp. 4G55 | reverse complement strand
GCCGACCGGCGTCGCCCGGCGCAGGCCACGATCGTCCAGGTCGCCGGCGCAGTCGACCTGCTCAGCGTCCGGGGCGCCGGACCCTTCGGGATCGGCGCGAGGCCTGACCCGGCTCTCGGCGGCGGCCTGATCGACTGGACGGCCGCGGCTGCGCCGGCGTGGTCCACGCCGGCGTCACCGGCGACTGGGCCGGGAAGATCATGCTCGCCTTCCGGGACGGGCGGCTGGTCGCGGTCGGCACCGCCACCGCACCGCCGCGCTCGCCGGCCGGAGCGAGCGTCGGCATGTCCTTCGCCGAGCTGGAGGAGATCTACGGCCGGCGCGGTGAGCTGATCAGCAATGACGCCGGCGACGCCACCGCGTACCTGGTCCGGTTCGGCAGCCGGGTGGAGCTGTTCACCGGACACCCGATCCGCTCCGGCGTCGGCTGGTTCGAGGCCGGGCGCGCGGACTTCGTCGAGCGCGGCTTCCGGCAGGGGCGGTCCTGCTGAACCGGCCCGCACCGAGGGGCGCCGGCATCCCGCCGACGCCCCTCGTCGGCAGAGCGACACATCGTTCCCCTCTGGCACAACGCTATTGGTCCCGACAACACTGTGTGGCACACAGTATAGTGTGACGCATGGTTAGCGAGGAGATCCTGCGGACCCATCTCCAGGAGTTGCGCCGCGGCACGGTGGTGGTGGCGAGCCTGGTCGCCCTGCGGCACCCCGACTACGGCTACGCACTGCTGCAACGGCTGGCCGCGCACGGCTTCCCGGTCGACGCCAACACGCTCTACCCCCTGCTGCGCCGACTGGAGGAGCAGGGCCTGCTGACCAGCGAGTGGAACACCGAGGAGAGCCGCCCGCGCAAGTTCTACCGCACCAGCGAGGAGGGCGAGAGCGTGCTGCGCCGACTCCTCGACGACCTCGCCGCCGTGCAGACCTCCGTCGCCGGGCTGATCGAAGGAGTGGACCGATGACTTCCCTGACCGACCGCTACGTCGCCGCCACCCTGCGGGCCGTGCCCGCACCACGCCGGGCGGAGATCGCCACCGAGCTGCGCGCCTCCATCGAGGACATGATCGACGGCCGGACCGCCTCCGGGGAGGACGCCGCCGCGGCCGAACGCGAGGTGCTGACCGAGATGGGTCACCCGGAACGGCTCGCCGCCCGCTACGCCGACCGCCGGCTCCAACTGATCGGCCCCACCTACTACCTGGTCTGGCAACGATTCCTGAAGGGGCTGCTCGCCGTCGTCCCCGCCACCGTCGGCGTGGTGGTGGGCGTGCTCAAGGCGACCGTCGAGGGCGAACCCGGCCCGGCGATCGGCGCCAGCGTCACCGCCGCCCTCCAGACGGCGGTGCAGATCGCCTTCTGGGTCACCCTGTGCTTCGCCGTGCTGGAACGGACCGACACCTCGCTGAACCTGCCCGACTGGACCGTCGACCAGCTACCCGAGAGCCCGGCCGAGCGGGACGTACGCCTCACCGACACCTGCGCGGCGGTGGCGATGCTGCTGCTCACCCTGGCCTTCCTGCCCTGGCAGCACGTCCAGTCCTGGGTGACGGACACCGACGGCGGGCGGATCCCCCCTGCTCGACCCGGCGCTGTGGCGCTCCTGGCTGCCGGTGCTCGCGGCGGTGCTGGTCGCGAGCCTGGCGCTGGAGATCGCGAAGTACCGCGCCCGGCGGTGGACCTGGCCGCTGGTGGCGGTCAACGCCGCGCTCGACCTGGCCTTCGCCGGGCCGGTGGTGGTGCTGCTGCTCACCGACCGGCTGCTCAACCCGGACCTGGTCGCCCGGTTCGCCTGGCTGCGCGAGGGCGATCACCTGGAGACCGTCGCCACGGTGTCGGTGGTGGTGATCGCCGTGATCACGCTCTGGGACGTCGTCGACAGCGTGCTCAAGGCCCGCCGCCAGCAGGCCTGAGCAGAGGCATCCGGCCCGGCGCACCCGGGGGCGCCGGGCCGGCCGGGCCCGTTTCAGCGGGTGCCGGCCCGCCACTCGCGGGCCAGCAGGGCGTACACCGCCTCGTCGGTCCACTCCCCCTTGACCAGCTCGTTCTCCCGCAGGTGCGCCTCCCGGCGCATGCCGAGCCGCTCCAGCACCCGGGCCGAGGCGGTGTTGCGGGCGTCCAGCCGGCCGACGATCCGGTGCAGGCCCAGCTCGTCAAAGCCCAGCCGCAGCATCTCCCGGGCCGCCTCGGTGGCGTACCCGTGGCCGGCGTGGTCGGGGTGCAGGACGTACCCGATCTCGCCCTGCCGGTGCGCGACGCTGGTCCAGATCAGCAGCACGTCACCGATCACCGCGCCGGTCTCCCGCAGCACCAGCGCCAGGTTCAGCACGTCGCCCTCCGCGCGCAGCGCACCCGGGCGCGCTTGCGGGCCAGCGCCTCCCGGCTGGCGGCCTCGTCGTTCGCCGCGAAGTAGAGGTAGCGGGTGACGTCGGCGCGGGACTGGTAGCCGCAGGGCAGCGAAGTCGTCGGCGGTGAACAACCGCAGGTCGAGGCGATCGGTGCGCAGCGGGAGGTCGGGGACGAGCATCCCGGCAGGCTACGGCGGGAGCGGGCGGCCGGTCAGCCGAGTTTCGCCGCCGCTCTCAGCAGGGAACGGCGTCCCAGCCGGCCGGCAGGCGCGGCCCGTCCCAGGACGGGTCCGGCCGCCACTGCGCCCAGCCCTCGTCCCACCAGCGCCGGCCGGCGTCGAGCAGGGCGGCGATCCGGTCCCCCTCCCCGCGGATGGCGTCGGCCATGCCCGGGTAGCGCCCCTCGGTGAGGCGCTGGGCGAACATCTCCACGTCCTTCCAGACGTACCGGTCGGCGCCCGCCGGCCACCACAGGTCCAGCTCGTGGTCGAGGGTGTCCACCCCGATCGGGGTACGCCGGAACGGGTCCTGGAGGTTGAAGTACCAACCGGCGAAGGCGCGGTCCTCGCCGGCCCAGAAGACGTCCACCGAGTGCGCCTCACCCGGACGCTGGAGCATCAACTTGCCGTGCCCGGACCAGGCCGTGTGGCCGGCGGTCTGCCAGGGGTGCCGTCCACACGGGAAGGTGCCGCCCTCCGGGAAGCCGAACTCGGCCCCCGGCGGCAGGTAGAGCGCGAGCAGGTCGGCGGAGTCCTCGACGCAGATGGTCGGGCAGCCGAACCAGACCTCGCCGCGCAGCACCTCCCGCCGGACGACGACGTCGCCCGGCGGGAATCGCCCTTCGGTCACCGGGGTCAGGCGTCGACCGCGGCCATGACGTCGTCGGAGACGTCGAAGTTGGCGTAGACGTTCTGCACGTCGTCGCAGTCCTCGAGCACGTCGATCAGCTTGAAGACCTTGCGCGCGCCGTCGGCGTCCAGCGGCACGTTGACACTGGGGATCAGCGAGGACTCGGCCGACTCGTACTCGATCCCGGCGTCCTGCAGGGCGGTGCGGACCGGAATCAGGTCGGTCGGCTCGGAGACCACCTCGTACGCCTCACCGAGGTCGTTGACCTCCTCCGCGCCCGCGTCGAGCACGGCCATCATGATGTCGTCCTCGGTGGTGCCGGCCTTGGGGACGATCACCACGCCCTTGCGGGAGAACATGTACGACACCGAGCCGGCGTCGGCGAGCGAGCCGCCGTTGCGGGTCAGCGCGGTGCGGACCTCGGTGGCGGCCCGGTTGCGGTTGTCGGTCAGGCACTCGATGAGCATCGCCACGCCGTTCGGGCCGTAGCCCTCGTACATGATCGTCTGCCAGTCGGCGCCGCCGGCCTCCAGGCCGGAGCCCCGCTTGACCGCGCGGTCGATGTTGTCGTTCGGTACCGAGTTCTTCTTGGCCTTCTGGATGGCGTCGTAGAGCGTCGGGTTACCGGCGGGGTCGCCGCCGCCGGTGCGGGCCGCGACCTCGACGTTCTTGATCAGCTTGGCGAACATCTTGCCGCGCTTGGCGTCGATGACGGCCTTCTTGTGCTTGGTGGTCGCCCACTTTGAGTGGCCGGACATCTCGTACCTCCGTCTGTCATTCCACGCCTGCGTCGACAGCCCGCGCCGACTCCACCCCGCAACCGGCGACAGAAGGGCCGGTCGGCTCCGCGTGGAGGGCTGCGGCGGGCAATGGCCCTGCCGAACCGCGGCAATCCTACCGAGGTCGTGCCTCGGCTTGTCACACCCGGCACCCGTCCGGGCGGCGTCGAGGCACCCGGGCCATGAGGAAGACAACCGGCGCGGACCGCAAAACATGCCCGCCCGGCACGCGCGAGGGGCCCTTCCGATCCGGGAAGGGCCCCTCGCACATCCGCTCAGGCGGCGCGGACCAGGTCCACGAAGTAGCGGTGCAGCCGCAGGTCGCCGGTGAGCTCCGGGTGGAACGAGGTGGCCAGCAGGTTGCCCTGCCGGACCGCGACGATCCGCTCGGCGGCCGGGCCCTCGCTGACCCGGCCGAGCACCTCGACGCCGTCGCCGACCCGCTCGACCCACGGAGCCCGGATGAAGACCGCGTGGAACGGCTCGCCCCCGACGCCGGCGATCTCCACCGGCGCCTCGAACGAGTCGACCTGCCGGCCGAACGCGTTGCGCCGCACCGTCATCTCGATGCCGGCGAAGCCGCGCTGGTCGGGCCGGCCGTCCAGGACCTCGGTGGCCAGCATGATCATGCCGGCGCAGGACCCGTAGACCGGCATCCCACCGGCGATCCGCTTGTCGATCGGCTCGCGCATCTCGAAGATGTCGGCCAGCTTGCTGATCGTGGTGGACTCGCCGCCGGGGATGACCAGCCCGTCGACCGCGTCCAGCTCGGCCGGGCGGCGTACCGGGCGGGCGTCCGCGCCCGCGCCGGCCAGGGCCGCGACGTGCTCGCGGACGTCACCCTGCAGCGCGAGCACACCGATGGTGGGCCCGCCCACGCTCACCAGCCCCGCTCGGCCAGCCGGTGCGGCTGCGGGATCTCGTCGACGTTGATGCCGACCATCGCCTCGCCCAGGCCGCGGGAGACCTTGGCCAGCACGTCCGGGTCGTCGTGGAAGGTGGTGGCCTTGACGATCGCGGCGGCGCGCTGGGCCGGGTTGCCGGACTTGAAGATGCCCGAGCCGACGAAGACGCCCTCGGCGCCGAGCTGCATCATCATCGCGGCGTCGGCCGGGGTGGCGATACCACCGGCGGTGAAGAGCACCACCGGCAGCTTGCCGGTCTCGGCGACCTCCTTGACCAGCTCGTACGGGGCCTGGAGCTCCTTGGCGGCGACGAAGAGCTCGTCGGCCGGCAGCGAGCTGAGCCGGGCGATCTCCTGCCGGATCTTGCGCATGTGCATGGTGGCGTTGGAGACGTCGCCGGTGCCGGCCTCACCCTTGGAGCGGATCATCGCCGCGCCCTCGGTGATCCGACGCAGCGCCTCGCCGAGGTTGGTCGCGCCGCAGACGAAGGGGACGGTGAAGGCCCACTTGTCGATGTGGTTGGCGTAGTCGGCCGGGGTGAGCACCTCGGACTCGTCGACGTAGTCGACGCCGAGGGACTGCAGGATCTGCGCCTCGACGAAGTGGCCGATCCGGGCCTTGGCCATGACCGGGATGGAGACGGCGCTGATGATGCCGTCGATCATGTCCGGGTCGCTCATCCGGGACACCCCGCCCTGGGCGCGGATGTCGGCGGGCACCCGCTCCAGCGCCATCACGGCGACGGCGCCGGCGTCTTCGGCGATCTTGGCCTGCTCGGGGGTGACCACGTCCATGATCACGCCGCCCTTGAGCATCTCGGCCATGCCGCGCTTGACGCGGGCGGTGCCGACGAGGGAGGTGGCGCTGGCGTTCTGGGCGGTGGTTTCGGGCACGGGTTATCGCTCCTCGGACGTGCTCGGGGGGTGGCTACGGCTAATGCTACGGCGGGTTCAACGCCGGTCCGACAGCCAATCAGACCCCCGGTGGCCTGCGCTGTGGCTGCCATCACCCGGGATGTGACGCCCAGGGAGGACCGCCGCCAAACCGGGCAGTCCGCACCACCGGGGCCGAAAGCCGACGTCAGCTCGCGGGAGCCTCGGCGGCGACCACGAGCGTCGGGTCGTCGACGTCGAAGTAGCGGGGCCACGGGTGCCGGCGCCCCATCCGGCACAGCCGCACCAGCGGTCGGCTGCGCGCCGCCCGGGCGTCGCGGACCAGGTCGGTGTGCACCTGCCGGGCCAGCGCCAGCCGCCGGCTCGCGGCGATCACCGCCTCGCAGACCGGGTCGGCCGGGTCCAGCCGCACCGTGCGCAGCTGCCGGGTCAGGTCGTTCTCGGCGGCCTCCCGCTCCTCCGGCG
>NZ_JAEVHN010000365.1:0-6238 GCF_016803375.1 Micromonospora sp. 4G55 | reverse complement strand
GCAGGCCGGTGGTGCCGTCACCGCCGCCGCCACCGGCCGGCGCCGCGCCGATCGGGGTGACGGTGAAGGTGGCGCTGCCGCCGGAGCTGCCGTCACCGCACGTGGTGGTCACCGTGTAGGTGCCGAGGGTGAAGCCGGCGGTGAAGAGTTCCGCGCTCAGCCCGCCGCCGGCCGCGGCGGTGGTGGAGCGGACGTTCTGGTCCCGGTTCGGGCCGGTGACACGGAAGATCGCGTCGCCCGCCTTCGGGTTGCAGCTGGTCGCGGTGAGTACGACCGTCCCGCCGACCGGGGTGGTGGCCGGTGACACGATGGTCTGCGCGAGCGCGGCGGCCGGGAGCAGAAGCGTGCCGAGTCCCACGCCGAGCGCCGTCGATACGAGAACTGACTGTGCCTTCATACGCGTCTTCCCTCACTTTTCGTCCGCTGTCTGCGTGGGACGTCGTTCGGGTGGCCAACTCCGTAACTAGCACCGGTGTGGCCAACACTAGGAGGGTTGGGCGTCGCGCCCGACGTAAATGAGAAATCTTCGTTGCCGTCCGGAGTTTTCCCTCGCGCCGGGGAGCTGCGGAAATGCCCGCACAGGACCGCCCACAACGCCCTTCCGGTCGTACCGGCTCGTGCCGGTCGTCCCGTTGCGGGGGGGGAAGCGGCCTGCTGCGCGGCCCGTCCCCTTGTGGGAAGAGCTGTCCGGGTCGGCCGGTTCGGCGGCGGGCGGCGCTTCGCGGCGCGGGAAGCGGTCCTTCGGGTTCAGGTCGGAGCCAAGGTGCCGAACGGGACGGTCGGGCCTGCGGCTGACGCCCAGGCTCGTGCCGCTCCACTGTGCTCGGCGAGGTGACCTTCGGTGGGTCCTGTCCCGGTCCTCGAATGACGGCCCGATCGGGCCGTTCGACGGCGGACGGTATGCCGGCCGGTCCGGCGGGGAGCGCAGGCCGGGGGAGCGGCGACGCCGTCGGCGGTCGGTGCGGACGGCGGTACCGAAACTGCGCACCGGTGTGCCTGGTCGACGGCGCTGCCTGCACGTTCCGGCACGTGGAAGACCGTCCACGAACGACACAGACGCTGGCCGGCGAACGGCAGGTGGGACAAGGGTCGTGCGGGCCGTCCAAGCCGACGCCGGCGCGGCAGGCCGCATCGGCTGGTCCATGGCGAGCGTGGATTCCACCTCCTGTCGCGCTCCCCGAGCCGAAGCGCTCTGGCTCTGGCTTCGCCCATGATCCGCCGGACAGGACCTGGCGGTGAGGCGCGCGAAAACCAGTGGAACAGCGTCGCTGTGCGCCACTACCGTGCTGCCCAACCAAGTCGTCTGATCAAGGACGTGCCGTTGTACACCCTGTGAGACCTCCCGAGCGCTGATTCGTCGCGCGTCGCGCATGTGCGCCGCGCTTCTTTTTGCTGCGGACTTCTCACTGAAACGGTGTACTTCTGTGCTCAAAAACTGGGTGGTCGTGCCCACCTGCCTGCCCCTCGTTCTCCGCCGTTGCCACGCGTGCGCGTCCGAGCGCTTCCGGGCAAGCGGCAAATTTCGCGTCAACGCGAACCACAAGCTCATCGACGCCTGGCTCCTCGTGCTCTGTACCGTCTGCGGGGAAACGGCGAAGCTCACGGTCCTGGAGCGGATGACGGTGCGCTCCGTACGACCTGAGCTGCTGGACCGGCTGCATGACAACGACTCTGGCCTGACGGCTGAGCTGCTCCAGGATCCGGTCGTGCGGCGCCGTAATCGCATCGCCCTCGACTGGGACAACGCCTGGCGCCTCGACACCGGCGGATCGGATCACCTGGACCACGAGGTGATCGACGTCTCGGTCCGCTTCGCGGCGCGGATTCCTGTCCGGCCGGTGCGACTGATCGCTGAAGGTTGCGGTCTTTCGCGGGCCGAGGTCGAGAGACTGATCACGGAGGGGAAAGTCGTTTCGGCAGTCCGGCTGAGCGGCAAGCTCTCCGGCGACTTCACCTTCACGCTCAAGCGCTGAGCCCTAATTCCTAGGGCCTGTCCGGCAGGATCCGCCGGACAGGCCCTAGGCGGCGGCCAGTGGCTCGCCGGTCTCCAGCAGCGACTTCAGGCTGGCCAGCACCTCCGGCCAGCCACCGCTGCCCGGCAGCTGGCCGCTGATCGCCCGGTACATCTCGCTGTCGGGGGAGAAGTCGTCGTGGGTGACGGTGAGCCGCACCCCGTCGCCGTGCGGGGCGATGTCGAACGTCACCGTGGAGCGTCGCTCACCGAGCCGGGCGGCCAGCTCCTCGTCCGACCAGCCGAAGAAGGCGGCGTGCTCCGGCTGGAAGCCGTGCCAGGTGTACGACAACCGCCGGGGCGGCTCGGCGACGAGCACCTGCTGTCCGAGGTCGGCGAACTCGTCGTCCGGGCCGTTCTGCCAGAGCAGCGGGGCACCGGCCGTCCACTCCGACCTCAGGGCCACCCCGCCCCAGTAGCGACGGGTGAAGGCCGGCTCGGTCAACGCCTGCCAGAGGCGCTGCGGTGTGGTGCGGATGTACGTGGTGTAGACGAAGCTCGGGCTCTCCATCGGTTGACGCTCCAATGCGGTCTTCAGATCGGCCAGGGCGTGCACCCGGTCGCGGTCGTAGCGGTGAATCCACCGGTCGGCGATGGCGTTGATCGGGGCGGCGTTGAGGTGGTGCAACTTCTCCCGGCCCCGGCGCACCGTGGTCACCAGGTTCGCGGCCTCCAGCACGGCCAGGTGCTTGCTGACCGCCTGACGGCTCATGTCGATCCCGGCGCAGAGGTCGCCCAGGGTCTGTCCGTTGCGGGCGTTGAGGCTGTCGAGCAGCCGACGGCGGCTCGGGTCCGCCAGCGCCCGGAACACCTCGTCCATGCCTCGCCACCTCTGATGCGCAACCGTGCGGTTGCCTGTCACGATACGCAACCGGCTGGCTGCATGTCCAGCGCGCCCCAGCATCCGACCAGCACCGCCCAACCAGCTAGCCTCCTAGGATGCCGTAGCGGGTGTGACATCACCTCCCCAGTCGGGTGCCCGCAGGATGCAGGGCCGGGCCACGCCTGCCGATGCGGTGCACGTCCTCGCCGCCGGCCGGTACGCCAGAAAGGTGTGACAGATCGATCCCGCTGATGGTGTCGACGCCGCCAGCGGCGTCGACATGCCCGTCGAAGGGGACCGCCCCAGCCGAGGTTCGGCCGAAGGGCTCCATCCGGACGCCGTGGACGACGACTGAGCTGCGCCCTGTTCACCAGCGGGGCAGCCACTCGTTGATCTGGAACACTGCCTCAGCGGGGAGCGCGTCGCCAGAACTGGCGTGGGGCGTACCCGTCGCGGCGCAGCCAGTGCTCGGTGTAGACGATCCGTTCGGCCTCGATGACGACCAGCGGTCCGCTTGGTGGCTCGTCCAACGACCGTCCCCGCTCCGCGTGGTCGGACTGCCAGCGCACCGCCGGCCACCAGTGCGCGAAGTCCGCGTCGCCCTCGTGCAACACCCGGGCCCGCCCGAACAGTTGCGCGCCGCGGCTGCTGGCCTGCCCGACGAGCGGGGCGAACACCCCGACCGACACCCGTGGGTCGGCCGCGATGTTGCGCATCTTCGGCGAGCTGGCCGCAGCGGTGAACATGACCGCGAAGTCGAGGTGGAAGTAGCGGACCGGGGTCGCCAGCGGGCCGTCCGGGCCGGCGGTGGCGAGCACGCACATGTTCTGCGACGACAGCAGGTTGAGGATGCGTTCGTCGAGACGCTCGCGGTCCAGGCGGGCGGTGGGGGCGGGGCCGGCGAGCCAGGGGTTCGTGACGGGCATGGTGGATCATCCCATGCCCGTCACCGGTCCTCAGATCCGGTCGGGGAGCGACCCCGGTGCGGGGCGACTCACCGCTTGCGCGCCTGGAGGGTGTACGTCTGCGCCAGCCGCCACGGCCGCTCGGCCAGCCGCCACTCGCCGTCGGCGTCCTTGGTCTGCCGGCCGGGCAACGCGTCCCAGGGCGCGCTGTCGTGCTCCTGGAGCATGGTGAGGTCGAGGCCGGCGTCGACCAGGGCGGTGACCACCTCGCCGAGGCCGTGGTTCCACTCGTGGGTGGTGTTGTGCTGGAACGTCGCCTCGGTGCTGACGTAGGTGCCCGGCTCCTGCCAGACCAGCGGTTCCGGTCGCTCGAAGTACGGGTGCTCCACCACCAGCAGCCCGTCCGGGTGGGTCTCGTCCAGCGCCCACAGCATCGGGTGGCCCTCGCGCAGGAAGAGCCGGCCGCCGGGGCGCAGCAGCGCGGCGACCACGCCCGCCCAGCGGCGGATGTCGGGCAGCCAGCACAGCGCGCCGACGCCGGTGTAGACCAGATCGAAGCCGCCCACGCCGAGCACCTCGGGGGCGGCGTAGACGTCGGCCTCGACGAAGTCGACGGCGGCCCCGGTCCGCTCGGCCAGGGCGCGGGCCTGGGCCAGCGAGGCGCCGGAGAAGTCCAGCCCGGTCATCCGCGCGCCGAGCCGGTGCAGCGAGACGGTGTCGGTGCCGATGTGGCACTGCAGGTGCACGCCGCGCAGGCCGGTCACGTCGCCGAGGCGGGGCAGGTCGAAACGGACCACCTCGCTCAGGTACGCCGGGTCGGCGGCGAAGCGCTCCACCGCGTAGTCGGGCGACGCGGCGTGGGCGGGGGCGCGCTCGTCCCAGTTGGCCCGGTTGAGGGTGCGGTAGTCGGTCACCGGCGAACCGTCGCACATCCCACCGCCGCCGCTCAACGGGGATTCGCCGCCCGCGGAACTGGTAGGTTGCCTCGCCGTGACGGGGGAGCGGTGGGACGGGCGGTTCACGAAGCTGTGGGCGGCGAGCACCATGTCGGCGCTGGGCAGTGGCATGGCCACGGTGGCGGCGCCGCTGTACGTGGCGGCGCGCACCGACGACCCGCTGGTGGTGGCCGCGGCGTCCGGGGTGGCGTGGCTGCCCTGGTTGCTGTTCGCGTTGCCGGGCGGGGTGTTGGCGGACCGGGTCGACCGGCGGCGGCTGATGGTCGTCATCGACTGGGTACGGGTGGCCGCCCTGGCGGTGCTGACCGGCGCGATGCTGACCGGCCGGGCCGGGGTGGTGCTGCTGTACGTGGTGCTCTTCGTGATCAACACGGGCGAGATCGTGTTCCGGTCGGCCAGCCAGGCGATGCTGCCGGCGGTGGTGCCCCGGGCCCGGTTGGAGCGGGCCAACGGCTGGCTGGGCGGCGGCACCACGCTGATGAACGGGATGCTGGCCGGTCCGCTCGGCGGGTTCCTCTTCCTCGTCGCCGAGAGCATCCCGTTCCTGGTCAACGCCGGCACGTACGCGCTGAGCGCCGTGCTCGTCGCGCTGGTCGCCGGGACGTACCGGGGTGGCGAGGACGCGGGGCGCCCGCCGGCGCGGTCGGTGCGGGCGGAGATCGGGGAGGGGTTCCGCTGGCTGCTGGGGCAGCGGCTGCTGCGCACCATGGCGGTGCTGATCGGACTGCTCAACCTGACCCTCACCGCGGCGCTGGCGGTGCTGGTGCTGCTCGCCACCGAGCGGCTGGGTCTGGACTCGGTCGGCTACGGGCTGCTGTTCACCTGCATGGCGGTGGGTGGGCTGCTCGGCGCGGTGGTCGGCGACCGGCTGGTCGCGGCGAGTCGGCGCCACCTGGACCATCCGGGTCGGGCTGCTGGTCGAGGCGGGCCTGCACCTGGCCCTGGCGGCGTCGACGAGCGCCTGGCTGATCGGCGGGGCGCTGTTCGCCTTCGGGGTGCACGGCGCGTTGTGGAACATGGTCGCGAACTCGCTGCGTCAGCGGCTGACCCCGGCGGCGTTGCAGGGGCGGGTCGGCGGCACGACGCTGTTCATCGCCGCCGGCGGCAACTGCGCGGGCGCCCTGCTCGGCGGCGTGATCGCCACGACGTTCGGACTGACCGCGCCGTACTGGGTGGGGTTCGTGGTGGCGGTGGCGGTGTCCGCGGCCACCTGGCGGGTGTTCGACCGGGCCACGGTCTCCGCCGCGTACGCCGACCCGGACGACCGGCAGCCGGTCGTCCGGGTCGGTTGAGCGGTCAGCGGGCCGGGACGGGCAGCACCTCGCCCCGCTCCGCGGAGCGGTGCGCCAGCTCGATCAGCTCCACCGTGGCGACGGCGTCGCGCGGGTCGACCGGCATCGGGGTGCCGTCCCGCAGCGCCGCCGCCACCTGGGCGTAGAAGTCCTGGTAGCGGCCCGGGTCGGTGGGCACGGGGCGCAGGTCGCCGTCGACGCCGAGTCGGCCGTACCGCTCGGCGGGGACCTCGCCCCAGCCCGGCGCGTCC
>NZ_JAEVHN010000364.1:0-6238 GCF_016803375.1 Micromonospora sp. 4G55 | reverse complement strand
GCCGTTCTCGACGCCCCCGTACCCGGTCTCCACGCCTCCGCACCAGGTGTCCCGGGCCGCCGGTGTCGCCGGCCTACCCGCACCCGACCAGCGTGCCGCCGTACGACCCGCTCGCCTCCACCGAGCGCCGGATCCAGCCCTCCGAGCCGCGCCGACGCCGTACCGGGCTCTGGCTCGGCATCGTGGCGCTGGTGCTGGTGGTCCTCGCCGCCGCCGGTGGCGTGGCGGTCTGGGCCGGATCGGACGACGCGAGGGCTCCCCGCCGCCGTACACCCTCGAGGAACGGGCCGTGGCGGTGGCCTCGCCGTCCCTGGTCTACGTGGAGGTCGTCGTTCACCGGATACCTCCGGGACAAGAAGACCGGAGCGCCCTGCGGGCGGCGCCGATCAGGGGTGCGGCCTGGACGGCCGCCGCGGTTCCCGCGGCGAGCAGGCCGGCCGCGGCCGCGCCGGAGAGCGCGACGAGGCGAGGTGAGATCTTCAAAAGGGGCGCTCCTGTTCTGGGTCGCGCGTCCGGTGCCCGGTGGGGTGGCGCGCCGGTCGAGCGAAAGCAGGTGCGACGGCGGTCTCCGGAGCTGCCGGCGTGCCCGGAGTGACGACCGGCCGTCGCGCGCCGCCGGGGGTTGGCGACGTGCTGGAGGCACGATCACACGCGCAAGCATTGATATCAATGGGTTGACTCGGGCAACCGATGGTGGTGGGACTCATCCGGTTGTTTCGGTCAGGTGAACAGAGGTCCACTCGTCGCGGTCTGAACAGGTGATCTCTGTCGAGGCCCCGGGACGAGCGCTGCCCGACTCGCACGCTTTGCCGCTAGGTGCATGATGCGTGCATAGGTGCAGATCGGCGGTAATCCGTCATGTTCGCCCTGTCCGTCATGGTGGCCGAGGTCAGGCGAGCAGCCGCCTGACCTCGGCCCGACCCATTGGCCGCCGGCAACCGGCAACCGGCAGCCCGCAGCCGGCAGCCCCGGGTCGCTCAGTAGGTCAGGCCGTACCCCTGCGCGAAGAGCGGCACCTGACCGTCGCCGGCGTTGATCGGCTGCTGGCTCACCGAACTCATCCAGGTCATCGGCAGGGCGCCGGTCGGTGCCGCGGCGCCGAACAGGACGTCGGCCACCCCGCCGCCCTCGGTGCCGGGCAGCCAGGACGCCAGCAACGCGTCCCAGCGGGGCAGCTCGGCGGCGATGTCCAGCGGGCGGCCGGACACCAGGACCACGATCACCGGGACGCCGGCGTTGCGCAGGGTGGAGATCGTCCGTAGGTCGTCCCGGTCCAGGCTCATGCTGCCGGTCCGGTCGCCCTGTCCCTCCGCGTACGGCGTCTCGCCGACCACCGCGACGGCCGCCCGATAGGTGCGGTCGATGCCCGTGCCGCGCTGGTTGTAGGTGACCGTCGTGCTCGGACCGACCGCGGCCCGGATGCCCTGGAGGATGGTGGTGCCCGGGGTGGTGTTGCCCGAGGAGCCCTGCCAGGAGATGGTCCAGCCGCCGCTCTGGTTGCCGATGTTGTCGGCGTTCCTGCCGGCCACGAAGATCTTGTTGCCGTCCCGGGCCAGCGGCAGCACGCCCCCGGCGTTCTTCAGCAGGACCTGGGACTTCCGGACGGCCTCCCGGGCGAGGGCCCGGTGTGCGGCATTGCCGACGGTCGGGGTCCAGCTCCGGTCGGTGTACGGGCGCTCGAAGAGGCCCAGCTCGAACTTCTTGGTCAGGATGCGGCGGTTCGCGTCGTCGATCCGGCTGAGCGGGACGTGGCCGTTCTGCACCTCCGCCCGCAGGATGCTGATGAAGCTCTTCCACGCCGTGGGAACCATCACCATGTCGATGCCCGCGTTGATCGCCGCGGTGAGCTCGGCGGCGGTGAAGCCGGCGGCCCCGTCGATCTGGTCGATGCCGTTCCAGTCCGAGACGACGAAACCGGTGAAGCCCAGCTCGCCCTTGAGCACCGTGCTGATCAGGTACTGGTGGCCGTGCAGCTTGACGCCGTTCCAACTGCTGTAGGAGATCATCACCGAGCCGACGCCGCGTTGCACGGCTGCCTGGAACGGCGGCAGGTGGATCGCCCGCAGTTGCGCCTCCGACAGCGCCGTGTCGCCTTGGTCGTCGCCGCCGGTGGTGCCGCCGTCGCCGAGGTAGTGCTTGGCGGTGGCGAGCACCGAGGTCGGGCCGCCGAGGGTCGGTCCCTGGAGGCCGGTGACCAGGGTGGTCATCTGCGACGGGATATCCGGCGTCTCGCCGAACGACTCGTAGGTGCGGCCCCAGCGGTCGTTGCGGGCCACGCAGAGACAGGGCGCGAAGTTCCAGTCGACGCCGGTGCCGGAGACCTCCTCGGCGACCGCCTGTCCGATCCGCTGCACCAGCGCCGGGTCGCGGGTCGCCCCCAGCCCGATGTTGTGCGGGAAGATCGTCGCGCCGAACACATTGTTGTGCCCGTGCACGGCGTCCACGCCGTAGATCATCGGGATCGCCAGCGGGGTGGCGAGGGCGGACCGCTGGTAGGTGTCGTACATGTCCGCCCAGCCGGTGGCGGTGTTGGGTGAGGGCGCGGAGCCGCCGCCGGAGAGAATCGAGCCGAGCCGGTAGGTGGTCACGTCGGTGGGGGTCGCCGAGCCGCGCTCGGCCTGGGTCATCTGGCCAATCTTCTCGTCCAGGGTCATCCGGGAGAGCAGGTCGGCGACGCGGGTGGCGACGGGCAGCGTCGGATCCTGGTACGGGTAGGTCGCGGCGGTGGCCGGCGCCGGCGCGGCCAGGGCGGTGACCGCGACGAGGAGCAGGACCAGGCTGAGTGGACGGTGGACGCGACGGTGGCGGTGGCGGATCACGGGTCACTCCTCTCCGAGGAATGGTCATGCCGTTGACCGGACCATATGTCCAACAGGACATCGATGGACTCCACTGATCGGCCGTAGCTGTCCGGAATTCCGCCCGGTCCCGGGGGTGCCGTGGCGGGGTCAGGTGACGTCCCGCCGGACGCCGGCAAGGGCACAATGGTGGGCATGCGGCAGGGGTTCGCTCACCAGGCGGTTCTCGACATGGCGCCGGACGCCGATCCGGGCGCGCCCGGGGCGGCCATCACCACGGTCCTGTGCGGCCACTGGGGACACGAGTTGCCCTGTCCGGTCGCGTCCCACCACACCCGGGCCGTGCGGTCCGGTGCCGAGGTACGCCTGCGCATCCTCTTCGCGACGAACCGCACCTGGAGGAGCGGGTGCGGCAGGACATCGACCGTGCCCTGGCGCGCGGCGAGCTGCGCGGCCCCGACGGCGGGACGACCCGGTGGCGGCTGCGGCTGAGCGGGCCGAGCGAGCCGTCGCCCGGGGAGGCGGAGCACCTCGAGCGGCTCACCCGCGGCTAGAGCGGTCCGCCGCCCGGCGTCCCGGGGGCCCTGGGCGCGGCTGACCTACCATGCGGGCGTGGCGAACTTCGATGCGTCGGCGGCGGTCACGATGGTCTGGCAGCGGCAGAGCGTCTGGTCGCAGGCCGCGGTGACCGAGAAACGGCGCGTCGTGCGCGCGCGACGCACGGTCGCCGGCCTCACCATCGGCGCCGCCGTCGCCGGCTCCCTCGCCACCCAGCTCGGCGAGCCGCACCGGACGGCCAGCCGGGCGCTGGCCATCCTCGCCCGCCGCCGCGCTGCTGCTGGTGCCGGTGGCGGCGAGGTGGACCTCGCGGGACACGGTGCATGCGTGGACCCGGCTGCGGTCGGTCTCCGAGGCGTTGAAGGCCGACGTCCACCGCTACCTGGCCGGGGTGGCGCCGTTCGCCGGCGCCGACCGCGACCGGGTGCTGCTGCGGCGCGCCGACACCCTGCTCGACGACTCGGGTGACCTGGTCGGACGGACCGTCGGCCTCGCGCCGGTCGCCCGGCCGCTCCCCGACATCCAGGACGTGCCGAGCTACCTCACCGCCCGGGTACGGGGGCAGGTGATCGGTTACTACACCCCGATGGCGCGGCGGATGGCCCGGCTGGCCGCGCGCGTCCGGTGGGCCGCGACGGCGGTGACCGTGGCCAGCGCCCTGCTCGCCGCGACCGTCGGGGTGCTCGGCGACGGGCTGGGCCTGACCGCGTGGCTCGGGGTCGCGGCGACCGTGACGACCGCCCTGGTCGGGTACGGGGCCGCGCAGCAGTACGAGGCCCAGCAGATTGAGTTCGCCCGGACGGCCGACCAGCTGACCCGGCTGTGCGTGACCCGGGAGACCGGGCACGGCTGGACCGACGACGACGCGTTCGTCGCCGAGGCCGAGCGGATCATCTCGCTCTCCAACGAGGGCTGGATGGCGAAAATGATCGAAGAAGATGGCGCAGCGCAGCAGTGACATCACAGCGCGTGCAATATATTATCTTCGATGGTGTCGTCGACCGTGGATGTCGACCGACCATCAACCGCATATGGGGGAACCGACGTGGATCGCATCGCAGTCCGTCCCGACCCGACCCCGACCCCGAGCCCGCCGCCACTGGACGACCTGCGGCACACACCGCTCGGCCAGATCTCCCTCTCCCGGGCGCGTGCCGTCGCCCGTGTCCACGACCGCAGGGTCGACCGCCCGACCGGCGTCGATGTCGCAGGCTTCGGCTCTTCGATCTGACGCTGGCGGGCCGGGCAGGAAGCCGCCCCGGCGGGTCAGCCCGCTGAGTCAGTACGTGCTCAAGCTGACCAGCCGCTGCGACCTCGCCTGCGACCACTGCTACGTCTACCAGCATCCCGACCAGTCCTGGCGCCACCAGCCCCACGTGATGGCGGCATCCACAGTGGAGCAGGCGGCGCGCCGGATCGCCGAACACGCCGCCGCGCACGGGCTCGACACCGTCCGCGTCGTGCTGCACGGCGGCGAGCCGCTGCTGGCCGGCGCGGGCGGCCTGGCCGCCGCCGCCGCCGAGCTGCGCCGCCGGATCGACCCGGTGGCGCGGCTCGACCTGCGGATGCAGTCCAACGGCGTGCTGCTCACGCCGCGCATCTGCGACGTGCTCGTCGCGTACGACGTGAAGGTCGGCATCTCGCTCGACGGCGACCTGGCGGCCAACGACCTGCACCGCCGCTACGCCAGCGGCCAGAGCAGCCACGCGCCGTGCTGCGCGGGCTGGCGCTGCTGCGCCGCCCCGAATACCGGTCCAGCTACGCCGGCATCCTGTGCACCATCGACCTGGCCAACGACCCGGTCGCGGTCTACGAGGCGCTGCTGGCCCAGGAGCCGCCGCAGATCGACTTCCTGCTCCCGCACGCCAATTGGGAGCGCCCACCGGCGCGCCCCGAGGGGGTGCCCACCCCGTACGCCGACTGGCTGCTGGCGATCCACCGGCGGTGGCTGGCCGACGGGCGGCCGGTGCCGATCCGGCTGCTGGAATCCCTGCTCTCCACCGCGTCCGGCGGGACCACCCGCACCGAGGCGGTCGGGCTGGGCTTCGCCGACCTGGTCGTCATCGAGACGGACGGGACCTTCGAGCAGGTCGACTCCCTCAAGTCGGCCTACGACGGCGCCCCGGCCACCGGGCTGGACATCTTCCGCCACCGGGTCGACGACGCCGCCGCCCACCCCATGATCGCCATCCGACAGACCGGCCTCGCCGGCCTCTGCGCCACCTGCCGGGAGTGCGAGGTCGTGCGGCAGTGCGGCGGCGGGCTCTTCGCCCACCGGTACCGCCCCGGCACCGGCTTCGCCAACCCCTCGGCCTACTGCGCAGACCTCAAGGAACTGATCCACGCGATGACGCCCGCCGACGTACCCGCCCAGCGGCAGCCCAGCGACGCGCTGAGCCCGACCGTGCTCGACGACCTCGGCACCGGCTACGGCACCGTGGAGTCGGCCCGCCACCTCGCCTCGGTCCACCTCGGGCTGGTCCGCGCGCTGCTGGTCGACCTCAGCCCCCGCGCGGCGCAGGACGAGCGGGCTGCGGCCGGCTGGCAGCTGCTGATCGACCTCGACCGCACCGCCCCCGAGGCGGTCCGCGCGGTGCTGGAGCACCCGTTCGTCCGTCGCTGGGCGCAGCGGTGCCGCGACGACGCGACCGCCGACCTGGCGTACCTGGCGTGCGTGGCGGCCGCCGCCGCGATCCGTGCCGGAACCGACGCCGAGCTCACCGTGCCGCCCGCGACGGGGGCGCTGAGCCTGCCCCACGCTCGGCGCGCTCACCGTCGACGCCGACGAGGAGGCGGTGCTCCTGTCCGTCCACGACGGGGGTTCACCGCGCGGGCCGGCGGGCACCGGATCACCGTGCGGCCCGGCCGGCCGGACCTCCCGG
>NZ_JAEVHN010000363.1:0-6251 GCF_016803375.1 Micromonospora sp. 4G55 | reverse complement strand
GGGGGTGAAGACGTCCGAGGCCGCCGCGGCCGACCAGGCGGTCTCCGGGACCGCGTCGACCAGGGCGCGGACGACCGGAGCGTCGCGCCACTGCTCCTGCTCGGCGAGCAGGCTCAGCGCCACCACCGACTCCTCCACCTCGCCGACGCACTCGAACGGCTTGTGCCCGTCGACGCCGAGCAGCTCCCGGTAGCCGGGGATCTGCGCCGGGTCGGCCAGCAGGTCGCCGCCGAAGATCCGCACCACCCGCTCGCGCGGCATGAACGGCGCCATGGCCAGGAAGACGAACCGGCACTTCGGGCAGTCGCGGCACCAGCGCTCGCTCGCGTCGCGCAGCTTGAACGCGGCGTTGCAGCTGGTCACCACCGCGTCGTACCGGTCGATCGCGGCGAAGAGCCGGGCGATGTGCAGCTCCGACAGCGAGCGCAGCAGCGAGAAGTACGGCTCGGTGAGACCGGCGTGCTCGGCCAGCGCCGCCCGCAGCAGCCCCTCCGCCTCGACGCCCTTGGACCACTGGTGGTTGATCTCGTGACCGTTCCAGATCAGGTTCGGGTCCGACGCGGAACGCTCGTTGGACATCACCACCGGCCCGAGCCCGTGCAGCACGGCGGTGGCGACCGCGATCAGCGAGTTGATCGCGGTGACCGGAATGTGGCCGTTGAGCGCGCCGGCCGCGTTGAGGTCGAACAGCACCGGGTCGATCCGCCGGCGGGCCGCGAGGGGGGTGAGCCCGGACGCCTCGTTCACCGAGACGATCACGTGGTTCGGGTTGACCGAGAACGGCACCGGGTCGAAGCCGGCCCGGCGCAGCGCCTCCAGGCTGACGATGGAGTCCTTGCCGCCGCCGACCGCCGAGAGCGGACGACGATCGGAGTCGTCGTACCCGCGGGCCGGGGAGACGGTGCCGGAGGGCACCTCCGGGCGCAGTTCGAGCACGTGCGGCAGCTGGTTGCGGTAGGCGTACTCGGCCAGGCCCTTGGTGTAGACGGCGGTGACCAGCTCGGCGGCGGCCGCGCCCAGCGGCGCCGGCAGCACCAGCCGGCGCGGCGCGGCGGCCTTGTAGTAGCTGACCCCGGCGACCACGTGCAGCAGCTCCAGGACCCGGCCCAGGGTGGCCACGGTCTCGTCCGACGGCGGGTCGGCGGGCAGCGGCAGGGTGATCACCTCGGTGAACCGCTGCTCGCCGTCGGGACCGGTCAGCTTGTAGTCGAACAACGCCTCGCCGGTGGCGAGGTCGATCGAGTAGGACGGGAAGGTGAAGGCGTCCATCCGCCGGAGCTGCTCGTTGGGCACACGCCATACTAGGCCCTGGTTCGTCCGGCCGTGTCCGGCTGCGCCGGACCGTGCCCCGTGCCACGCCGTCGAGACCCCCGAGGAGAGAGCCCGTGCGCCTGTCTGACCTGCGCGGACGTACCGTCGCCGTCTGGGGGGCCGGCCGGGAGGGCCGGGCCGCCGTGACCGCCATCGCCGCGCACGGCCCCGCCGGCCTGGTCGCCGTGGACGACAGCGCCAACTTCCTCACCCTGCCCTGGGAGGGGCCGCTCGCCGAGGCCGCGCCCCTGATCACCGGGGAGGCCGGCTTCGACCGGCTGGCCGCCGCCGACGTGGTGGTCCGCTCCCCGGGCGTACCGAACACCCACCCGTGGATGGTGGAGCTGCGGGCGCGGGCGGCCACGGTCACCCAGGGCACCGCGCTCTGGATGGCCGACCACGCCGAGCGGACCGTCGGGGTCACCGGCAGCAAGGGCAAGAGCACCACGTCCAGCCTGATCAGCCACCTGCTCGCCGCGGTGGACCGGCCGAACGTCTTCGGCGGCAACATCGGGGTGCCCACCCTGGACCTGCCCGAGGCAGAGCTGTACGTGCTGGAGCTCTCCAGCTACCAGTGCACCGACCTGACCGACTCGCCCCGAGTCGCGGTGGTCACCGCGCTCTTCCCCGAGCACCTCGACGCGCACGGCGGCGAGGCGGAGTACTACCGGGACAAGCTCAACCTGCTGGCGTACGGCCCGCGGACCGTGGTGGTCAACGGCGCCGACCCGCGGCTGGCCGTGGAACTGGGCGACCGGGCCGCCGTGCGCGCCGGCCGGCCGGACACCGCCAACGTGGCCACCGGCCCCGACGGCACGCCCTGGTTCCACCTGGCCGAGCAGCCGCTCTTCCCGCGCGCCGTGCTGCCGCTGGTCGGCCGGCACAACGAGGGCAACCTCTGCGTGGCGCTGGCCGTGCTCGACGCGCTCGACGTCGACGTGGTGGCCCGCAAGGACACCCTGGCCGTGGCGGTCGCCGAGTTCCAGGGGCTGGCCCACCGGCTCACCGAGATCGCCGACCCGTCCGGCCTCACCTTCGTCGACGACACCCTCGCCACCAGCCCGTACGCGGCCATGCACGCGATCGACGCGTACGAGGGGCGGCCGTTGACGGTGATCGTCGGCGGCACCGACCGGGGGCTGGACTACAGCCCGCTCGCCGCGCACCTGGCCGAGCGGGAGATCACCGTGATCGGCATTCCGGACAGCGGCCCCCGCATCGTCGAGGCGCTGGCCGGGCTGCCGGCGGTGCGTACCGAACTCGCCGAGGACCTGGTCGCGGCGGTCGGGCTGTCCCGCAAGCTCACCCCGCCCGGCGGGGTGGTGCTGCTCTCGCCGGCCGCGCCCAGCTACGGGCGGTTCCGCAACTTCGAGCACCGCTCCGAGGTCTTCGCCCAAGCGGTCGCCGACACCGCGCGGTGACCTCCGCCGAGGACCGGGCCGGGGATCCCGACCGTCCCCGCCCGAGGCGGCCCACCGCGCACCCCACCGACCGGTACGGTTCCAACACCGAGCTGTACGCCACCGCGGGCCTCGTCGAGGGCGTCGAGTACGCCGTGCGCTGCTGCCATCGATGCGCCCCCGACGAGCAGCCCGACTGCGCGACCGGGACGACGCGGACGGCGGTCCTCGCGCCGCACGGTGGCGGCATCGAGGTGGGCACGTCGGAGTTGTGCCTCGCGGTCGCCGGCTACCACCCGGCGACCCTGGAGCCGAGCACCGACGGCAAGGGCCTGCACCACTACTGGATGTTCGAGGGGCTGCTCGGCGCCGGCAACGCCGCCCTGCACGTGACCTCGGTGAACTGCGACGACCCGTGGGCGGAGTCGATCTGCGGTGGGGTCCGCCACGCCGTCGCCCTGCACGGTTGCACGACCCGGCAGGCCGGTGAGCCGGACGGGACCGAGGCGGTGGTGATCGGCGGGCGGGACGCCGGGCTGCGGGACCTGCTGCGCCGGGAGTTGGCGAAGGTGAACATCACCGTCGCCCGGCGGGTCAACCGCGCCATCGACGGGACCAGTCCGCAAAACATCTGCAACCGGACGGCGTCCAGGGCGGGCGCGCAACTGGAGCTGACGACGCCGCTGCGCGAGGCGATGTTCGGCAGCAACACCTGGGACGGCCGCAAGCACACCACCCGGCCGCTGTTCTGGGACGTCGTCTCCGCGACCCGGACGGCACTCGCGCTGCACGCCGACGCCTGACGCCGACCCGGGCGGTGCGGGGTGGGTCAGTCCAGCACCTCGTGCAGGGCCCGCATCGCGCGGATCGCCGAGCGGATCTCCTGGAGGTAGCGCCCCGGGGTGAGGGTCGGCTCGGGCAGCCGGACCAGGTCGGGCAGGGCCGGGTCGACGCCGACGGTGTCGATCGCGCAGCCGTACGGCACCGCCAGGGTGCGCAGCGCGTCGCAGTGCTGGAACGGCACGTAGATCGGCGCGGTCACCACCAGCAGCGCGTCGCCGGGGGAGAGCCGGACGTGCCCGGCCCAGAACCGCTGGGTGTCCGCCGTGTGCGCGCGCCGCCGCTCCGGCTCGCTGGACGGGGCGGCGAGCACCCGGACCGGCGGCAGCCCGTCCGACCGGTAGGTCCGCGCGGACCAGGAGTGGTGCGGGTGGCCGGCGTCGTGCCCGTCCTCCTCGTCGGGCGCGGCGACCCCGAGGACCGCGCGGACCGCCGCGTCGAGCGCGTCCACCTCGGTGTCGGCCGCGATCCCCGCCCCGGCGAGCACGTCCCGCTCCACCTCGGACAGCGGCCGGAAGCTGCCGAGCACGGCCACCTCCCCGTCCACCGCCGGCCCGTGCCGCACCAGGTGGGCCGCGTACGCGACGCGCCGCAGGCAGGCGTGCGCCAGCCCGCCCAGCACCACCAGGTGGGCGTACCGGGGGTGGGCCGGTCGCACCGGGCGGACCAGGCCGAGCGCCTCGGCGGTGGTGAGCACCAGCGCGGCGGTGGTCGGGTCGAGGTTCGGTTCCCGTGCCTCGGGGCGTTCCCGGCCGCCCCGGAAATCCCAGTGCCGGGCGGAGAAGTCGTCCAGCCCGGCCAGCACGGCCGTCAGGTCGCCGGTCGGCCACTCGCCGCCGAACCGGGCAACCAGCGCCCGCAGCGGCGGGGACTCCACCCAGGCCCGCAGCCCTCGGGTGAGCTGCGCGGGCGACGCGTCGGCCGGGCAGCTCGGCAGCGCCACGTCCGCGATCCGCACAACCGGATCGTACCGACGGCCGTGACCACGAGGGGCCCTTGTGGATCGGCACTACGCTGGGCGCACCGACGAGATCGGGGGCTGCCGATGACTGGCGACGTGCTCCGTCGACGTTCCACCGGGCGTACCGGGTCGGCCAGTGGACTGGTCCGGCTGGTGGCGCACACCGACCCGGTGGCGCTGATCGGCATCACCCTGTCGATCGCGCTCTCCGTCACGCTCGACCTCACCAACGCCGCCAGCGGCGTCGAGTCGCTGCTGGCCGGGCTGATGGGCATCACCATCTCGCTGCTGGTGGACTCGTTGGCCCGCGCGGAGCGCCGGTTCCACCTGCGTACGCTGCTGGACGGGCCGCCCTGGCTGGTGCAGGGCGCGCCGGAGATCGTCGTCGCCGTCCGGGAGGCGGTCGAGCGGCACGCCGGCACCCGGGTTGCCGAGGAGGCGCAGCGCCGCTACGAGCAGTTCCGGATCGAGGCCGAGCAGCTCGCCGTGGGGCGGGTGGTCCGGCGGGGCGACGACGACGAGGACCTGATCGGCGCCACCCGGGACTGCACCCGGAGCCTGCAGGGGCTGACCAACCTGACGCCGAGGGCCAGCGGCGAGCTGAGCTGGTGGCGCAGCGAGATCGGGCGGCGCTACTGGGAGGCGAACCTGGCGGCCCTGGCGCGCGGGGTGCGGATCACCCGGGTCTTCGCCTACGCCACGCTCTCCGACGAGCTGGTCGAGCTGGTGGAGAAGCAGCGCCGGGCCGGGGTCCGGGTGGGGCTGCTGCCACTGGGTGTCGTCAGCCCGCACCTGCACGTCAATCTGACACTCTGGGACGGCTCGAGCTGCTGGGAGGCCAGGATGAGCGCGCACGGGGAGATCAGCGAGAACCAGTTCTCGGTCAACCGCGCCGACATCGACCGACTCACCCGGGTGTTCGACCTGTGCGCGAACGTCGCGACCTTCCAGGACTGACCGCGTCGGCGGGCGGTGGAGCGGAGATGGGCCAGCCATGACGTGGAGTGCCGTGATCCTGGTGACCGCCGTGGTCTGGGCGGTCAGCGTGATCCGTTCGGTCCGGCTGCGGGCGTTCGTCTACAGCCTGCCGCTGCCGATGACGCTGGCCCTGGTCACCACGGGCCACCGGGTCGACGGCGCCCAGCTGCTCGGCGTGCTCGGCCTCAACCTCTTCTTCGTCACCGTGGCCCTGACCCACCACCGGTGGCGCTGGCCGATCCTGATGGCCGACCTGGCCGGGATCGCCGCCTACGTGGCGTTGAGCGCCGGCCTGCTGGCGGTTCCGGTGCCGTTCGGGCCGGCCCTGGCCGGCACGATGGCGCTCTGGTTGCTCGCCATGGTGGTGCTGCGCCGCCGCGCCCGGGTGGTGGCCGCGGCACCGGAGCGGCCGGTCGACGGCCGCCGGGACAGCCTCCCCGCTCCGGCCAAGCTGGCGGTGATCTTCGCCGGGGCGGTGCTCACCGGCCTGCTCGGCCAGCTGCTGCGCGGGATGGTGGTGACCTTCCCCTATTCCGGCGTGCTGGTCGCCGTCGAGGCCCGTCGCCAGCTGGTCGACTTCAGCCGGCACTTCGCCCGCAACAGCCTCGCGCTGGTCGGGTTCCTCACCGCCTACCACCATCTCCAGGACGGCTCGCCGATTGTCGCCCTGGCCGGGGGCTGGGCCGCCTTCGCGCTGCTGGCCACGCCCTGCACCTGCCGCGCCGCCGCCGTGCCGAACCGGCCCCGGCCGGCGCCCTCCC
>NZ_JAEVHN010000362.1:0-6267 GCF_016803375.1 Micromonospora sp. 4G55 | reverse complement strand
GCGGGCGAGCAGTTCCCGGTGCTCCGGCACCCACTGGAGCACGGCGTTGCAGACGACCACGTCGACGTCGGGTGCGGGCCGCCAGTCCCGGACGTCACCGGCGGTGAACTCGACCGGGGCGGCCAGGGCGGTGGCCCGGTCGATCATCTCCGGGGACGAGTCGAGGCCGCGGATCTCGGCGGCCGGCCAGCGGGCGGCGAGGGTGGCGGTCAGGGTGCCGGGCCCGCAGCCGAGGTCGACCACGCGCGCGGCCGGTCGGCCGGGACCCGGGCGACGAGGTCGTGGAACGGGCGGGACCGTTCGTCGCCGTAGCGCAGGTAGGTCGTCGGATCCCACATCGCTGCCTCCAAACCGTACGTACGTCTTGCTATGACCCTACGGCCCCCGCTGCGGTCCGGCAAGGCGATCACTAGGCTCGGTCCGATGGAACAGCGCAGCTTCGACCGGCTCGGCCGGCAGGTGGGTGTGGTCGGCCTCGGCGCCTGGCAGCTCGGCGCCGACTGGGGCCGGGTCAGCGAGAGCGACGCCCTGGCCGTGCTCGCCGCCGCCGTGGACGCCGGAGTGACCTTCCTGGACACCGCCGACGTCTACGGCGACGGGCGCAGCGAGCAGCTCATCGGGCGGTTCCTGCGCGAGCGGCCCGGGCACGGCCTGACCGTGGCCACCAAGATGGGCCGCCGGGTGGAGCAGACGCCCGAGGCCTACACCCTGGACAACTTCCGGGCCTGGACCGACCGGTCCCGGGCCAACCTCGGCACGGACACCCTGGACCTGGTCCAGCTGCACTGCCCGCCCACCGCCGTCTTCGCCGACGACCGGGTCTTCGACGCCCTCGACACGCTGGTGGCCGAGAAGCGCATCGCCGGCTACGGGGTCAGCGTGGAGACCTGCGACCAGGCGCTCACCGCCATCGCCCGGCCCGGCGTCGCCAGCGTGCAGATCATCCTCAACGCCGTCCGGCTCAAGCCCCTGGAGCGGGTGCTGCCGGCCGCCGCCGCGGCCGGGGTGGGCATCATCGCCCGGGTGCCGCTGGCCAGCGGCCTGCTCTCCGGCCGGTACGACGAGCACACCACCTTCGCCGCCGACGACCACCGCACCTACAACCGGCACGGGGAGAGCTTCGACGTCGGCGAGACCTTCTCCGGCGTCGACTACGACCTCGGCCTGGCGGTCGTGCGGCGGCTCGCCCCGCTGGTCGGCACGGACCGCACGATGGCCCAGTTCGCGCTGCGCTGGATCATCGACCAGCCGGGCGTCACCGTGGTCATCCCCGGCGCGCGGGACGCCGCGCAGGCGCGGGGCAACGCCGCCGCGGCCGACCTGCCGCCGCTGACCGCCGCCGAGCGGGACACGGTCCGGGCGGTCTACGACGAGCTGGTCCGTGCCCGGGTGCACGACCGGTGGTGAGCCGCGCCGGGGCGGTGCTCGCCCACCGGCCGGACGGGCCGCATGCTGACCGGAGGCCGGGACCACCGGCGCGGGTGAGGAGGAACCGATGAGGGGCTGGCTGACGCTCACCCTCGGGCTGCTGGCCGTGGTGGTCGGAGCGGTGTGGACGGTGCAGGGCCTCGGGTACGTCGGCGGCAGCGTGATGACCGACCAGCGGATCTGGGCGCTGGTCGGCCCGGTGGTGATCCTGATCGGACTCGTGGTGCTCTGGCAGGGCCTGAAGGCCCGCCGCCGCACCTGACCAACCGGGCGGCGAGGGCTCCACGGGCGCGCGGTGGACCGGCACCGGGCCCGGACACGCGGAAAGCCCCGCGTCCCTGCAGGACACGGGGCTTCTCGTCGATCCGGGGGGCCGGATCACCCGGGCCGGCGGCTGCCGACCGGCACTACTCAGATGGGGCGGACCTGCTCGGCCTGCGGACCCTTCTGACCCTGGGCGATCTCGAACTCCACCCGCTGGTTCTCCTCCAGCGTGCGGTAGCCGCTGGTCTGGATGGCCGAGAAGTGGACGAACACGTCAGCACCCCCGCCGTCGACGGTGATGAAGCCGAAGCCCTTGTCAGCGTTGAACCACTTCACGGTTCCCTGCGCCATGTGTATCTCCTTCTAAAACTGGCGGCCGAGCACGCCGTGCGGCCGATTGGCCGTTTTCGAGCAGCGGCGCCTGAGGCGGCCCCCACGAAGGAGGACTTCTCTCAACCCACGCCATCTCGCAACAGCGGGGACCAGCAAACCACGTACGCAAAAACTCTGCACAGCCTACCGGGCCGAAATTCTCCGACATGTGACCTGACGGATGCCGAAGATCGCTGGGCGGGTGCCCGCGGCCGTGCGAAAGGCCCCCCACCCGTCGATGCGGAAGGGGGGCCTCGGACCTCTGCGACTCAGTCCGGCCAGCGGCCGGTCAGCCGTCGTACGCCGACCGCGCCGCCGCGGTCCACAGCGGCCCGGACGACGGCGAAGATGGCGCCCTGCAACGCCGCCGCGGCCAGGATCTCGCCCCAGCCACGGTCCTCGTCGGTGGCGCTCGGGGCCTCGCCGTCGCCGGCCGTCATCGTCCAGATCTGCCGGAAGATCGCCCCGGCGACCGTACCGGCGGCCAGCCCGAGCATCACCCCGACGGGCTTGTACGCGGCCCTGCCGATGCCCCTGCTCATCTGCGCCTCCCCCGGACGATCAGCAGCACGACCACCGCCGCCACGGCGCCGGCCGCCACCGTCGCCCACGGCATCGGATTGCGCCGGACCACCGCACCCTTGTCCGACGCCTGTGCCCGCGCCACGTCCGCCTTCTGCGCCGCCTGCCCGCGCACCCGGGCGACGGTCTGCGCGGCCTGCTCGCGCATCCGCTCCTTCGCCTGGCCGGCGGACTCCCGCAGCCGGGCCTTCACGTCGGCCCTGGCGGCCAACAACTCCATCGTCTCGCCCAGCTCCACCCGGGTACGCCGGATCTCCTCGCGGAGCGCCTCGGCGTCGCCGGTCCCGTTGCCCGTCATGCCCGTCCCCTGTCCTTCACCGCGGCGGTGACGACGTCCACGTCCGCCCGGAGGCTCTGCACCGTCGACGCCGGCACCGGGGGGACCGCCTGGCTGACCTGCTTCTTGCCCACCAGGGCGAGCACCCCGGCGACCAGGAAGAGCACCACCGCCACGATCAGGGCGGCCAGCCACGCCGGCATGACCAGGTCCAGCAGCAGCACCGCGGTGACGACCAGCGCGCCCAGCCCGTAGAAGGCCAGCGCCCCACCCCCGCCGAAGAGACCGATTCCGATCCCGGCGTGCTTGCCCTTCCGGGTCAACTCCGCCCGGGCCAGCGCCAACTCGTCCCGAACGAGGCGGGAGACCTGCTCCGTGGCCCGCTGCACCAGTTCGGCGGTGGACGGCTCGCTCCCGGTCCGGGACGTCTGTTGGTTCGCGACGTCAGCCATGCTGTCCTCCTTTCATCATCACCGCGCTGTATGCCCGGAGTCGCCGCCCGTCAATCCTGCGCGCAGTGACCAACCACATCTGACCGCAGGTGGACCCGCACCGTCCGGCGAAACGCGGAAGCCGTTACGACGAAGCACCCGCCGACGGCGCGCGGGCCGGTCGGCGGGTGCCGTCAAGGGGTGGTTCAGCGGCGGGAGTCGGCGTGCTCCTCGGGGCCGACGAAGGCCTCGCTGCGGGCGTCACCGTCGTGGCTGCCGCCGAAGACGCGGGCGTCGTCGGGCACCTCCGGCTCCTGGAGCCGGCGCACCGGCCGGCGGGGCTGCGCCCACTGCCAGGGCAGGGCGCCGGAGGCGTCGCCGATCTCGGTGCGGGTCCGGGGCAGGGCCGTGGGGCGGTGGTCCCGGATCCAGCCGACCAGCTGCTCGCGGACCAGGCAGCGCAGGTCCCAGAGGCTGCCCGCGTCGGCGGCGCTGACCAGCGCCCGGACGGTGATCGCGCCGCCGGTCGCGTCGGTCACCTGAAGCACGCAGACCCGGCCGTCCCACAGCTCGGTGCTCTCCACCAGTCGGCGCAGTTCCTCCCGCATCGCCTGCACCGGGATCGCCCAGTCCACCTCGAACTCGGCGGTGCCGAGGACGGCGGCCTCGGTGCGGGTCCAGTTCTGGAACGGCTTGCTGGTGAAGTACGAGGTGGGCAGGATCAGCCGGCGGTCGTCCCAGATCTGCACCACCACGTAGCTCAGGGTCAGCTCCTCGATCCGGCCCCACTCCCCCTCGACCACGACCACGTCGTCGAGGCGTACCGCGTCACTGAAGGCGAGCTGGAGGCCGGCGATGACGTTGCCGAGCAGGCTCTGGGCGGCCAGCGCGGCGACCACACCCACCACACCGGCGGAGGTGAGCACGCCGGCGCCGATGCCGCGTACGGCGGGGAAGGTCATCAGCATCACGCCGATCGTCAGCACCACGATCACCGCGATGGTCAGCCGGCGCAGCAGCACCACCTGGGTGCGGACCCGGCGGGCGTGGCGGTTGTTCGGCACGTCCACCCGGAACCGGGCCAGGGCGGTGTCCTCGATCGCGACCAGCAGCGCGGCGACCAGCCAGGCCACGGCGGCGACCACGGCCAGCACCAGGGCGTGCAGCACCACCTGCCGCCAGGGCGTGCCGACGGCGTACCCGGTGGTGAACCGGACGGCGAACTGGACGGCGAGGACGGTACCGGCCATCTGGAACGGGCGGTGCGCGTGCTCGGTGAGCTCGGTCATCAGCAGCGAGCCCCGGCCGAACCGCCGGATCACCCGGTGCACCACCTCGACCAGCAACAGCGCGATCGCCGCCGCGGCAGCCGCGGCGGCGATCGTCTCCAGGTAGTCCTGCACGCTCTCTCCCTCCGGCCGGGCTTCGGGCAAAGGCCCTATGGTGCCCGGTGGTTCCGGAATCGACCAGCTCAGACCTTCCGGTAGCGGGACTGGAGGAAGCAGTAGACGCCGAAGGCCGCGATACCCAGGGCCATCAGGGCCAGGACGAACGGGCCCCACGGCTGGTCCCGCAGGGTACGCAGGGCGGCGTCGAGCCCGCGCGCCTTCTCCGGGTCGTACTTCACGGCGGCGGTGATGATCAGGATGCCGGCGACGGCGAAGACGGCGCCCCGGGCGATGTAGCCGGCCATGCCCAGGCGACGGACCAGGGTGCGCGTCTTCGGGTTCATCTCAACGATCTTGAGATTGCGTTCGAACTTCTTCTTGAACCCGTAGATCATCATTCCGATGCCGACGGCGGCGAGCACCAGGCCGGCCAACCCGACCAGCCAGCGGCCCCCGGTCGAGGTCATCAGCTTCTCGGAGAGGGCCTGCTGCTGGTCCGAGGCGTTGGCGCTGGCGTCCTGGACGACCTTGATCGCGGTCCAGGCGAGCCAGAGGAAGACGATGGTCCGCACGACGGAGGTGACCCGCTCGAAGAGCCGGTCCTTGTCGCGCAGGGCGCGGTGGCCGACGGCGGCCTCCAGCGCCTGCCAGATCGCCATGGCGACGAGACCGACCGCGATGGCGACGAGCAGGAACTTGCCGAGGGGCTGGGCGCCCAGGGTGCGCAGCGCGCCGTTCTGGTTGCCCTCCTCCCGGGAGTTGCTGAAGGCGATCTGCAGGGCGAGCCAGGCGAACAGCAGGTGCACGATCCCGTAGCCGATGAAACCGGCCCGGGCGAGGAGTTCCAACCAGCGGCTGCCCACGGTGCGGGCGGCGGTGGCTTCGGCGTTCCGGGTGAGAGACATGGCGCCACAGTCTCCGAATGCGAAGATCCCCAAACGTGACGCGGCGCCGCCTGAGGCGCCCTCAGCTGCTGGTGTTGCGCGCCACGCGGATCTTGACCTGCTGGTCGGTGACGCTGTCCAGGGTGACCGCGAAGCCGCCCACCTCGGTGGCCTGCTGGCCGACGGTGAGGGAGAGCTGCTCGCCGGCGACCTCGACGGTGACCTGGTCGCCCTGGGCCCCGATCAGCTTCGCCTCGACGCCGAGGATGTTGGCGCTGGCGTCGACGCCCCGGTCGAAGGTGACGGTGCAGGCGTCCAGGCCGCAGTCGGTGTCGGCCCCCTCGGAGCTGCAGCCGGCCAGCACGGCCACGCCGAGGGCCAGGCCGGCGAGGAGGCCGGCAGCGCGGCGGGTGGGGGTGGAGGGGGAGGTAGCGGATCGCGTCGTCACGCGACCAAGAGTACGAGACGGCGACGAGACCGGCACCGCCCACGTGATCATCAGCCGCCCCGGGGCCGCGCGTTAGGGTCCGGTCATGCCGTTCGACATCGCCCGGACCCGGGCCGCCTACCCCGCCCTGACCGAGGGTTTCGCCCACTTCGACGGTGCCGGCGGCACCCAGACCCCGCAGTCGGTGATCGAC
>NZ_JAEVHN010000361.1:0-6269 GCF_016803375.1 Micromonospora sp. 4G55 | reverse complement strand
CAGCTTCGCCTCCCGCAGCGCCTGCCCCACCGCCTCGGCGAGATCGCGCAGCCGCGCCGGACCGGCCTCCGGGGCCGACTCGGCCGCCACGGCGCTCTCCCCGGTGGCGCCATCGGCGGCGGGGTCGTCGAGGCGGTGCCGGACCACCACCCCCGACGAGATGCCGGCGTTCCAGCGTGACGCCGAGCGCCCGCGCCCGCAGCGCGACCTCGTCGACCGGGCGGGAGTGGTCGAGCAGGGCGGTGAGCAGGGTGCGGTGGATCTGCCGTTCCAGGCCCTCGGCGTCGCGCCGGATCAGCCGGCCCAGCGCCAGGGTGGAGGCGGCCCGCTCCACCAGGATCGTCAGCCGGGTCGGCGGAGTGCCCGCCGGCCGGCCACCGAGCGTGGTCCCGGCGGCCAGGTCACCCCCGCCGGGCCAGCGCAGCAGCAGCCGGCCCCAGTCCTGCCCCCGCGCGCCGACGGTGGTCACCAGCCAGCCGCTGTCGGCGTCGTACGCGGTGCGACCGGCGGGGCGGATCCGTCGGGAGTGCTGCTCCCAGGCGTCCAGCAGCAGCTCGGCGCTCTCCCCCGCCGGGTCGTACGCGAGCACCTGCCGGGACAGGTTCTCCAGCACCACCGGGCAGCCGGCCAGCTCGGCGGCCTGCCGGACCACCTCGGCCGGGCCGGCACCCTCGACCGACAGCTCGGTGAAGCGCTGGTGGATCTCCTCGGTGGCCCGCAGCTCGGTGAGCTGGGCGTCGACGATCAGCGCGTGCACCGCCTCGGTGATCCGGACGAACGGGGTGGCCCGGCGCAGCTCGACCAGGGGCAGGCCGCGCCGTTCGGCGGCGGCCGCCATCACCCGGGGCACCCCGCTGACGTACCGGCGGCCCAGCTCGACCACCAGCCCGGAGACGCCGACGTCGGCCAGGTCGCCGATGAAGGCGCGCAGGCCGGCGTCGTCGGCGGGCAGCCCGATGCCGGTGGTGAGCACCAGTTCGCCGCCGCCGAGCAGGGTGGCGATGTCGGGCACCTCGGCGACGTGCACCCAGCGGACCGGCGCGTCCAGGCCGGCGTCCCCGGCGACCAGGCGCGGCGCGCCGTGGCGGACCGGGTCCAGCGCCAGCACCTCACGCACGGTAGGGAACACGGGCGACACGCTACCGTCCGTGACTCCGTCCGACGACAGCCCGCCCCGCCTGTCAGAGCGGGTCGTCGCGGCCCAGCTCCCAGCAGGCCACCGCGGTGGCGGCGGCGACGTTGAGCGAGTCGACGCCGCGGCGCATCGGGATGACCACCCGGGCGTCGCTGGCCTCCATCGCGGCCCGGGTCAGCCCGGCGCCCTCCGCGCCGAGCAGCAGCGCGGCGCGGGCCCGCTGGGCGGCGTCGAGGCGCTGGATGGGCACCGCGTCCGGGGCCGGGGTCATCGCCAGCACGGTGAAGCCGGCCGCCCGTACCTCGGCGAGCGCGTCGGGCCAGGGCTCCAGCTTCGCGTACGGGACGGCGAAGACCTCGCCCATGCTGACCCGTACGCTGCGCCGGTAGAGCGGGTCGGCGCAGGTCGGCGAGAGCAGCACCGCGTCCACGCCGAGCCCGGCCACCGCCCGGAAGATCGCGCCGAGGTTGGTGTGGTTGTTCACGTCCTCCAGGATCACCACCCGGCGGGCGGTGGCCAGCACCTCGGCGGCGGTCGGCAGCGGCTTGCGGCGGAACGAGGCGAGCACGCCCCGGTGCACGTGGAAGCCGGTGGCCCGCTGGAGCACGTCCGGGGTGGCGGCGTAGACCGGCGCGTCGCCGGTGTCGAGGTCGGCGAGCTGGTCGACGCGCTTGGCGTCCACCAGGTACGACCGGGCCGGGTAGCCGGCGCGCAGCGCCCGCCGCAGCACCAGCTCCCCCTCGGCGATGAACAGCCCGTGCGGGGGCTCCCAGCGGGTACGCAGCTCGACGTCGGTCAACGCGCGGTAGTCGGCGATCCGGTCGTCGTCGGGGTCGGTGATCTGGTGGACGGGCACGGCGACGATTCTGCCGGGTGCCAGTCGCGCGGCGCCGGGGCGTCGCCTGGGCGACCCGGGCCACCCTCACCCCGCCGCGCGCGTGTAGCGCAGCAGCACGGTCCGGCCGTCGAAGACGCGCGACCCGGCCAGCCGCAGGTCCAGCCGCTCCGGGCCGCCGGGGAAGACCGGCCGGCCGCCGCCGAGCACGACCGGGTGCACGATCACCTGGTACTCGTCGATCAGGCCGAGCGCGGTCAGCGCGGCGGCGGCGCCGGAGCCGCCGGTGAGCAGCAGGTCCCCGCCGGGCTGCTCCTTGAGCGCGGTGATCTCCTTGGCGAGGTCGTCGCCGCCGACCACCTGCGCGTCCCACTCGGCCCCGGTGAGGGTCCGGGAGACGACGACCTTCGGGGTCCGCCGCCAGATCGGCGCGAAGGCCAGGTCGTGCGGGTCCGTCGACATCGACTCGGCGCGCGGCCAGTACCAGGACATCATCTCCCAGACCTTGCGCCCGTAGGCGAAGGCGCCGGCCCGCTCGGTCAGCTCCAGGGAGTACGCGGACAGCTCCGGCCCCATCGTCGGCCAGTCGAACTCGCCGTTCGGGCCCTCGATGAAGCCGTCGAGGGACTGGTGGACCCAGTACACGACCTTGCGCATGATCTCTCCTCACGCCCGGGCGCCTCCGGTGGGCGCTCTCACGGACGGGTCGGAGCGGGGCGACGGTTTCCGACAGCTCGGCGCGGAATTTCTTGCCCGGGCCGGCTAGCGTGCCGGGGCATGGCCCGTCCCGTGATCATCGCGCTGCTCGGGGTCGACGGCTCGGGCAAGTCGACGCAGGCCCGGGCGCTGGCCCGGCGGTTGTCCGAGCGGGGTGTCCCGGCGACGTACTTCGAGAACGCCGGCGGCCGCCCGCTGTGGAACCGGCTCGCCCACCGGCTCGGGCGGCGCGACGGCGGGCACCTGTTCGGCCGGCGCCTCTACCCGGCGCTGGAGGCGACGGTGCGCTGGCTGGCCGTGGCCCGGGCGGTCGCCGGGGTCCGGCTGACCGGCCGGGTGGGCGTGATGGACCGCTGGACCTGGTGCCAGTACGTGATCATGCGAGCCCGGGGCGACCGGGGCGTCCGGCTGGTCCGGGCGGCGTACGCGCTCTTCCCCCCGTCCCGACCTGGTCTGCTTCCTGGCGGTGTCGCCCGCGCTGGCGCAGCGGCGGGTGCACGAGCGGGGCATCGACACCGAGGAGCTGGGCCACCTGGCCGCGCTCGACGCCGCCTACCGGGCGCTGCCGGAGTTCGCCGACTTCCAGGTGCTCGACGGCGAGGCCGACCCGACGGCGGTCGCCGCCGCCCTGGACCGGCTGGTCCGGCCGGTGGTCACCGGTGCGTCCGGGGATCGGGCACGGCCCAGTGGCTAGTGGCGTCAGCCGCGCTCCCGCTCCAGCAGCGCCTTCAGCCTGGCCAGGTCCTTCCGGTTGGCCCGACGCATCGCCGCCGCCAGCACCGGGGCGGTCACCGCCGCGAAGCCGCTGGGCTCGCCACGGTTGCGCAGGGTCATCCGGGTGCGCCCCTCGCCCTGCGGTTCCCAGCGGTAGGTCGTCTCCATCGGAAACGGGCCCTGCGCGGTCCGCATGACCAGCCGCTCGCCGGGGTCCAGCTCGACGATTTCGTACGTGTACGCCAGCCGCCGCCCGAGGAAGTGCGCGACGAAGGCCAGGCGGGCCCCGACCCGCAGCGGCGGAGGCGTGAGCCACTCCACCGACTCGATGTTCACGTACCAGCCGGGCGCGTTGCCGGGGTCGCCCGCGTACGCGGCCACCTCGGCTACCGGCCGGTCGATCACGGTCTCCGTCACCACGTCCACTGCCACGGCGGCACCCCCATCCACTCGCGTCCCTCATCCGGCCGGCGGTGGCGGTACGCGGCGCGGGCGGGCGCCCCCCATTCTGGTCGCTCTCCGGTCACCGGCGCCCGCGCTACGGGGAACCGACGCCGGCGGACCGTCCGCGATCTCGGGCCGGGGTCAGCCGCGGCGGTTCTGCAGCCAGCGCAGGATGTCGGAGGGAATCTCCCGCTCGCGCCGCGGCTCCTCGGGGCGAGGGGACGGCTTCGGCTCCGGGCGCTGCGGGTTGCCGGCCAGCTCGCGGCTCGGCGCGGTGAAGTCGCGGACCGGCTGGCCGTCGACCGCGGCGCGGATGATCCGGGCGACCGCGTCGATCACCTTGCTCTGCACCGCGGCGCCGACGGCGTCGCTCGGGTCGTCCGGATTGGCGGCGATCCCGGCGACCGCCACCTGCGGGGTGAACCCGACGAAGGTCTCGGTGGCGTTCTTCTCCGAGCTGCCGGTCTTGCCCGCGACGGGGCGGCCCACGATCCGGTCCACCCCGCTGGCCGTGCCGCCGTTGCACTGCCCGTACGCGGACTGCTGGCCCACCGGGCAGCGCGCCGCGTCGGTCGCGGCCCGGGCGACGTCGGGCTCCAGCACCCGCTTGCAGGACGGCTGGCCGACCGGCACCTTCGTGCCGTCCGGCGCGGTCACCGACACCACCGGGGTCGGGGCGCAGTACGTCCCCTCGGCGGCCACCGTGGCGTACGCGTTGGCCAGGTCGAGCGGGGTGGTGGCGGCCACGCCGAGGGTGAACGCACCCCAGTTGGCGGCGTCGTCGGAGGCGAAGGCGGCGTCGGCCTCGGAACGGAAGGTGATGCCCAGCCGCTGCGCCATCTCCACCACCTTGTCCTCGCCGACCTGCTCGGCCAGCCAGACGAAGTAGGTGTTCACGGAGCGGCCGAAGCCGTCCCACATCATCCGGTAGCCGTCCATCCGCTCCGGGTTCGCGTTGGCCGGGCACCACCTGCCGTCGCAGCTGCCCTCGCCCTCGGCGGCGTACCGGGTGGGCAGGCGGCTGGGGGCGTCGAAGCCGGTGGCGAGGGGCTTGCCGGCCTCCAGCGCGGCGAGCATGGTGAACATCTTGAACGTCGAGCCGGCCTGGTAGCCCTCGACGCTGCCGCCGCCGGAGATCAGCGGGTTGACCGTCTCGTTCTCCGCCACGCCGTACCGGCGGTTGACCGCCATCGCCAGCACCCGGCCGGTGCCCGGCTCGACCGCCGCGATCGGCAGCGCCCGCGCGTCGTCGTCGGCGTAGACCTTGCGGGCCTGGCTGACGGCGGTGGCCTGCACGTCCGGGTCGAGCGAGGTGACCACCCGGTAGCCGCCCCGGCGCAGCGCCTGCTCCCGCTCCTCGGCGGTGGCGCCGAACGCGGGCTGCTCCAGCCACCACCGGCGCAGGTAGTCGCAGAAGAAGCCGGCGTCGGCGGTCTGGGTGGCCACGCAGCCGTTGGGCTGGGCGGTCGGACGCAGGGTGGGCTTCTCCGCCCGGGCCTGCGCGGCCTGGGCCTCGGTGATCGCGCCGGTGGCGACCATCGCGTCGAGCACGTACCCGCGCCGGGTCAGCGCCGCCTCGGCGTCGCCGTCGATCGGGCTGTACTCGTCGGGCGACTGGACCAGGCCGGCGAGCAGGGCGGCCTCGCCGAGGGTCAGGTCCGCCGGGGCCTTGCCGAAGTAGCGCTGGCTGGCCGCGGCGACGCCGTACGCCCCGGAACCGAAGTACGCGATGTTCAGGTACCGGTTGAGGATCTCGTCCTTGCTGAGGGTGTCCTCCAGCGCGGTGGCGTACCGGATCTCCTGGAGCTTGCGCCCGATGGTCTGCTCGGTGGCGGCCTGCCGCTCCTCGGCGGTGCGGCTGGGATCGGTCTTCAGCACGTTGCGGACGTACTGCATGGTCAGCGTCGAGCCGCCCTGCGCCGAGCCGCCGGTCAGGTTGGCGACGACGGCGCGGGCCAGGCCGCGCAGGTCGGCTCCGCCGTGCGAGTAGAAGCGCCGGTCCTCGGCGGCGACGATCGCCTGCCGCATCACCGGGGCGATCTCGGCCAGCGGCACGTCCGTGCGGTTCACGTCGTAGAACGTGGTGAGCAGCGTCGTGCCGTCGTTGGCATAGAGGTAGGACCGCTGCGGGGTGGCCGGCGTGCGCAGGGCCGCCGGCAGCTCGTCGTACGCCCCGAGGGCCGCCTTGGCGGTCACCCCGGCGAGCAGGTTGCCCGGCAGCGCGGCGACCGCGAGAACGAGGCCGGCCAGCAGGCCGGCGAGCAGCACGGTGAAGAGCCGCGACAGCGGCGACCGGGGTCGGGGCATGGTGTCCAGGATTGCCAGCGATTCGTGAAGCGGGCCACCCCGGCACGCGATTGTCAGCTAACTCACCGTGACCTGCCAGCCATCTCCCCGCCCCACGCCCCCTAGCGTCCCCCACTG
>NZ_JAEVHN010000360.1:0-6286 GCF_016803375.1 Micromonospora sp. 4G55 | reverse complement strand
CCGGCTTCGGCTACGGCACGCTGCCCGGGCACCCGGCGCGCGGCGAGGAGGCCTTCCTGGTCACCCGCGACGACGCCGGCGCGGTCTGGTTCGAGGTGACCGCGTTCAGCCGGCCGGACCGCTGGTTCATGCGCGCCGCCGGGCCCGCCGGCCGCGTCGTCCAGCACGGGTACGCGCACTGGCTCGGCCGTACCCTGCGCCGCCTCTGCGCCCGGCGCTGACGCCGCCCGCCACGCCTGGGCGGCTGCCCGCCCGAGGCCGGCGAGGCAGCGACGGGATCAGAAGCGGGCGAAGGAGCGGATCGGCGCGCGCGGCCCGAACTTCGGCGCCTGGATCCCGGCGGCCTCCAGCAACCCGCAGACCCGCCCCCGGTGCCCCCGGAACGGCTCCAGCAGGGCCAGCATCCGGGCGTCGTCGCCGCGCGCCTCACCGGCCAGCGCCCAGGCGACCGTGTTCGGCACGTGGTAGTCGCCGACGCTGACCGCGTCCGGGTCGCCGTACGCGATCCGAACCACCTCGGCGGCGGTCCACGGGCCGATGCCCGCGATCGCGGTCAGCCGCCGGGTCGCCTCGGTGCTGTCCGCGCAGCGTTCCAGCCGGTCGGCGACGGCGGCGGCCCGGCGCAGCGTGTCGGCGCGGCGCTGCTCCACCCCGAACGGGTGGAAGACCCAGTACGGCGCGGCGGCCACCACCTCCGGCCCGGGCGGCAGCAGCAGCGGCTGCATCGGCCCCGGCGCCGGCTCGCCGAAGTGCCGGACGGTCGCCGCGTACGCCCGGTACGCCTCCTTGCCGGTCACCTTCTGCTCGAAGATCGCCCGCAGCAGCCGGGGGAAGACCTGGCCGGTGGCCGGCATCCGCCGCCCCCGGTGCGCGGCGGCCAGCCGGGCCACCAGCGGGTGCGCGGCGGCCAGCTCGGCGAACCCGGTGAGGTCGTCGCGCAGCCCGGCGATCGCGTCGGCGCGCTCGACCACCCAGTCGGCCCCGGGGCCGTACCCCTCGGCCAGCAGCTCCCCACCGCCGGAGCGCAGCGCGAGGGTGGCCGGCCGGCCGGGGTGCGGGTGGCGTACCAGAAGGTGCCGGCGGCGATCCGCGCGCACGGGTCGTACGGGCTGAAGGTGAGCGACCGGACGGAGGCGGCCAGCCGGTAGTCGGCGGGCGGGCGCAGCGCCCGGCGCGCGGCGGGCTCGGTCCAGGTCACCCGGACACTCTGCCACGTGCCGCCCCGGTGACGGACGACACCGCCGACGCCCTGCGCGTCGACGGTGTCTCCGTCCCGGGGCGGACCGGCCGCGTACGGCCGTGGGTACGGGTTGGGGTGACCTCGGCGGCGCGTCTGCTGGCGTCGGGCGCGCCACCGCCCTCGTCCGTCCCGGGGATCAGTGGGGGAGGGTCCGGCGAACGGCGCGTGGCGCCGGCCCCGGCGGACCGGCGCCACGACCCTCCGGACGCGCGACGCTGCCGGTGCGCCGGCGTCGGTGTACCTGTGACGATGGCCGGCCGCGCCCTCCCCGGCAGCGACCGGCCACCGTGTCCCGGGTGGTGCTGGGTGATCAGTACGTGTAGCCGGAGCTGCCCGCGTCCGAGCCGGCCGCCGGCGGGGCGACCGCCTTCGGGGTGCCGGTCGGCAGGCAGGTCAGGTTCTTCTTGCCGTTCGGGTCGACCACGAACCAGGTGCCGCCCACGCCCTGGCCCTTCCACTGGCCCGGCTTCTTGTCACCGATGTAGCGGTAGACCGGCCAGCCGCCGATGGTGATCTGCCGGGTGCCGTCCTGCCGGGTGACGGTGCCGACCTTGTCGTCGGAGACGCCCTCCAGCTGCGGGTTGCCGTCGGTCAGCGCGGGCGGCCACACCTGGGCACACTTGTCCACGCAGTTCGACGACGGCGGATCGTCGGAATCCTTGTCGAAGCGGTAGAGGATCCAGCCGTCCTGGTCGGTGACCACGTTGCCCATCCGGGCGACCTTCTTGCCGACCAGCTCGTCGGTCAGGCGCACGTCGGCGGGGGGCGGCGCCTGCTCGGCGGCGGGCGCTTCGGCGGAGGCGGAGGCCTCCGGTTCGACCGCCGCGGTGGGCTCGGCCGCGGCGACGGCGACCGGCTCGGCAGCGCTGGAGTTCGCCCCGTCGTAACCCGCGGGAGCGCAGGCCGTAAGTGCGACCATCGCGCTCGCGACGATGACGGTTCGCTTCATCTGTGCCACGTGCCCTCCTCATTCTTGGCAGTTCACCGAGTAGTACGGAGGGTCCACTGTCAAGGTTGAACGATTGACAGTGAGCAATTTCACTCAAGCCCGTTGAACCGTTCCGGGTCCGCGTACGTGTGCAGGCACGTCGGCGTCGCCCGGGCAAAGCCGAAACGGCGCCGGCCCACGCGGGCCGGCGCCGATCGGGAGTTCGCCGGTCAGGGAACGACGGTCACCAGCGGGCTGGCCACCCCGTTCGCGTCGACCGACTGCACCTGTACCTTGGCGATCTCGCTGGCCGGCGCCGAGGTCGACGCCTCCAGCTGGAGGTCCTGCGGGTTGGTGTTGGTGCCGTAGCCGGTGACCGGCACCGACCAGGTGGAGACCACCTCGGTGGTGGCGTTCTTGCGGACCACCACCAGCCGGCAGGTGCGCGGACCGGGCAGCCGGGTCAGGTTGAACCCGATCCAGGTGCCGTACTCCTTGCGGGCCAGCCACAGGGTGGCCTTCACCCCGGTGCTGCCGTCGGTGGCGTCGTGCTGCTCACCCTCGATCTCGTTGCCGCCGACGGCCGGCCCGGAGCGGGTCGGCTCCGGGCTCGCCGGCCCGTCCACCGTCGCGGTCACCGTCGGCTCGGCGATCACCTGGTCACTGCCGCCGTTGCCGTCGAGAACGGCCACCCCCAGGCCGCTCAGCGCGCCGACCGCCACCACCGCGGCGGCGGTGGCGAAGACCCGCCGGAACTGGGCGCGACGCCGGTGGGTGCGGACCGCGACGAGGGTACGGTCCAGCAGGGCCGGGTCGTGGCGGTGTGCTCCATCGCCATCATCGTCTCGCCGTCGATGTCGGAGAGCAGCCCCACCACCGGGACCATCGTCTCCAGCTCCGCGGCGCAGGCCCAGCACGTGGCGAGGTGCTCCTCGAACCGTTCGGTGTCCTGCTCGTCCAGCACGCCGAGCGCGTACGCGGCAACGTCCATGTGGTCTGCCCGGCTCATTCCGTCACCCCCCTCTCCTGCAGAGCCGTGCGCAGCGCGCGCAGCGCGTAGTAGACCCGCGACTTGGCGGTGCCGAGCGGAAGGCCCAGTTCCTCGGCCGCCTCCGGCACCGTGCGGCCCCGGAAGTACGTGGCCACCAGGATCTCCCGGTGCGACTGACTCAGCGTACGCAGCGCGTCGGCCACGGTCATGGTGCGCAGCACCCGGTCGGTGCTGTCCGCCTCGGCGAACGCGGTCAGGTCCCGGTCGTACGTCTCCGCCGGTCGGGCCTGCTCACTGCGGTGCTCGTCGATGGCGATCCTCCGGGCCACGGTCACCAGCCAGGGCCGCAGCGAGCCCTGGCCCTGCACGCCGAGGCGGTGCGCGTTGCGCCAGGCCCGCAGCAGGGTCTCCTGCACGATGTCCTCGGCGCGCTGCCGGTCACCGCCGGTCAGCCGCATCACGAACATCAGCAGCGGCCCGGCGTGCTCGGCGTAGAGCAGCCGGACGAGCTGGTCGGAATGACTGGCCTCGGGGGACGCCGCCTGGTGGCGTCCGGGCGCCGGTCGCGGCGTCACCGGGCCATTCTGGCGATCGGTGGGGCCGGCGTCGACCCCCCGGCCCGACCTCGAGGCACGGGACTGGGGCTGGGCCCGGGCGAACATCCACCCTGGCCTGGCCATCTCGCCGTGCAAGCCGGCCGCGACCGCGTGCATGCAGACCTCCTGGTGCCCAATGACATCAGCCGGCCCACGGGGAGGGCCGCCCCGTGATACGTGCGGGTCGGCCCAGCGGATCAACGACGTACCGAAAAAATTCCCGGCGGCGGCGGGGTGGAGTCGGTCGCGTCGGCGTCGCGCACCACCGGCGCGCCCCCGGCGAACCGGTCGAGTTCGGCGCCGGCCACCACCCGCCCGGGGAACCAGTCACCCGCGGCGCGTCGGGTCAGCTCCGGCACCGGCGGCTCGACCCGGCCCGCGACCAGCACCAGGTTGCCGTAGCGGCGCCCGCGCAGCACCGCCGCGTCGCCCGACCAGGCAGGCCCGGGGCAGCACCGTGCGGACCGTGGCCACCTGGGCCCGGGCGTGCCGCAGGGGCGGACCGTCGGCGAGATTGGCCAGGTACCAGCCGGACGGGGCCAGCACCCGGGCCACCTCGGCCGCGTACTCGACCGAGGTGAGGTGCGCCGGGGTGCGCGCGCCGGCGAAGACGTCGGCGACCACCACGTCGTACGCGGCGTCCCGGGTGGACGCCAGGGTCGCGCGGGCGTCGGCGACCCGCACCTTCAGCCGGGGATCGGCCGGCCAGGGCAGCGCCCGCCGCACCAGGTCGACCAGCGCGCCGTCCACCTCGGACACCCGCTGGGTGGAGCCGGGACGGGTGGCCTGCACGTAGCGGGGCAGGGTCAGCGCGCCGCCGCCCAGGTGCAGCACCCGCAGCGGCGTGCCGGCCGGGGCGAGCAGGTCGAGCGCCGCGCCGATCCGGCGGACGTACTCGAACTCCAGGTGGGTCGGGTCGGCCAGATCCACGTGCGACTGCGGGGCGCCGTCGAGCAGCAGGGTCCACGAGCGGGGCCGATCCGGGTCCGGCACCAGCTCGGCCTCGCCGGTGTCGACCGGCGCGACGACCCGGTCGTCGCCACGGCGGCGACCCATCAGCGGCCCGCCGCGCCGGCCCGGGTGGCCATGGTCAGCGCCCGGTGCAGCAGCCGGGCGTCGCCGAGCAGCCCGCGCAGCCGCCGCTCCAGTCCGGCGATCGGCACCAGGTTCTGCGGGGCCCGCGGGTCCTTGTACGGCGAGGAGGCGAACCGGGGCAGCGTCACCAGCGACAGGTCGGCCAGCGCGATCGCCTCCTCCGGCGGCAGCTCCGCCGAGCACTCCATCCGCACGATGCCGGCCCAGGGCGCGCCGAGCGCCACCGGCAGCCGCAGGTACCAGGACCAGCCGCCCCAGGCGGTGCCGAGGCGGAACACCGGGGACCGCTCACCCGGCGCGAGCCCGGTGACCACCGCGGTGAGCCGGGCGTCGAGGTACTGGCTGTGCTGCGTCTTGATGTAGCCCAGGGTGCGCGGCAGCTGCCGCCGGCTGCGCAGCGGCCCGTCCACCACCAGCAGGTCGCCGTCCACCCGGGCGGCGTCGGAGACCGCCACCTCCAGCGCGGTCAGCGGCGCCTGCACCGCCGCGGGGAGCTTGCTCAGCTCGCCCGTGCCGCCCACCCGGTGCACCGGGTAGCGGACCCGCCCGCAGACCACCTCCTGCGCCGACGGGCTGGCGGTGAACAGCCCCCGCCCGACCTGCGCGCCGCCAGCTCGGCCGCGCCCCGCTCCAGGTCGCAGCGGACCACCCCGCCGCGTACGAGGCGGCGATGCCGGGGAACGAGGCGCCGTCGTCCTCGGCCGTCCAGACGCTGGCGTCGATCCGGCGTACCCCGTCGACGAGCAGCACCACGTCCGGCGCGCGCAGGCCCGCACGGGGGCCGATCGCCCGCCAGTCCACGGCCGGCAGCTCCACGTCCGCCTCGACCTGGGCGCTGCTCGGCGCCGCCGGCCCACCCACCGACGCCTCGAAGGAGGCCCCGTACGACGGGTCCCAGGCGTCGACGAAGAGCCGCGGTCCGGTCACGCCGCACCCCTCGCGGTCACAGGCCGGTCCGTTCGACGCGGGCCGTGCGGGCGTCCTTGCGGACCTCGTAGCGCACCGGGATCCGCTCGGCCAGCGCCGGCACGTGGGTCACCACGCCGACCATCCGGTCGCCCCGGGCGGCCAGGCTCTCCAGGGTGGCGGCCACGGTGTCCAGGGTCGCCGCGTCGAGGGTGCCGAAGCCCTCGTCCAGCACGATCGACTCCAGGCTGGCCGCGGTGGTGGACATCCCGGCGAGCTGCTCGGACAGCGCCAGCGCCAGGGCCAGCGACGCCTGGAACGTCTCCCCGCCGGAGAGGGTGCGCACGCCCCGGCGCAGCCCCGCGTCGTGATGGTCGACCACGGCGAACTCGCCCTTGTCGTGGACCAGGTCGTACTGGCCGTTGGAGAGGTCGCGCAGGATCCGGGAGGCGCCGTCGACCAGCAGGTCGAGCGCCTCGGCGAGCAGCCACCGCTCGAAGTTGTTGGCCCGCAGGTGACCGGCGAGCGCC
>NZ_JAEVHN010000359.1:0-6305 GCF_016803375.1 Micromonospora sp. 4G55 | reverse complement strand
GCAGTCCCGGCCGCCGGTCGCGCAGCCCGCGCCGCCGCGCGGGGTCGTGTCAGCGGCTCCCACCCGGTCCGACCGCCCCGTCGGGTACGCCCGGCAGCCGGTCCCGGCTGCTGCTCCGCCGCGTCGTTCCAGGTCAGGGATGGTGACCGTGGCCATCCTGCTGGCCGTACTGGTCCTGGTCTGCTCCGGCGTGATTTCCTACAGGGCGCGGCAGGGCGCGCTGCCCGGTGACCCCGGCGCAGCCAGCTCGCTGAGCGTGACGTCCGGCGCGGTGAGCGCGTACGGACGCGACGATCTGGCCCAGAAGCCGTACCGTCGGGTGGAACGGCTTCGACCGGGTGGCGGCGAGACGACGACGAGCGAAGGACGACGAACGCGATGACAGCGCAGGCCCGCCTGCTCGGTGGCAGGTACCAGGTCGGCGAGCTGCTCGGCTACGGCGGCATGGCGGAGGTCCACCGTGGTCGTGACCTCCGGCTGGGCCGGGACGTCGCGATCAAGATGCTCCGCACCGACCTGGCCCGGGACGCCACCTTCCAGATGCGGTTCCGGCGGGAGGCGCAGAACGCCGCCTCACTGAACCACCCGGCGATCGTCGCCGTCTACGACACCGGCGAGGAGACCGCGCCGACCGGCGAGACGCTCCCGTTCATCGTGATGGAGTTCGTCAACGGCCGCACGCTGAAGGAGGTCCTCGGCGTCGAGGGCCGGCTCCAGCCGCGCCGGGCGCTGGAGATCTGCGCCGACATGTGCGCGGCGCTGGAGTTCAGCCACCGGCACGGGATCATCCACCGGGACATCAAGCCGGGCAACGTGATGCTCACCCAGACCGGCCAGGTCAAGGTGATGGACTTCGGCATCGCCCGGGCCCTGGCCAGCGGCGCGACCACGATGACCCAGACCAGCGCGGTCATCGGCACCGCGCAGTACCTCTCCCCGGAGCAGGCGCGCGGCGAGTCCGTGGACGCGCGCTCGGACGTCTACGCCGCCGGCTGCGTGCTCTTCGAGCTGATCTGCGGGCACCCGCCGTTCGTCGGGGACAGCCCGGTGAGCGTGGCCTACCAGCACGTACGGGAGGCCCCGCCGACGCCGAGCGACATCAACCCGGACGTCAACCCGGCGGTCGACGCGATCGTGCTCAAGGCGCTGTCGAAGAATCCGCTCAACCGCTACCAGAGCGCCGGCGAGATGCGGGCCGACCTGCTCCGGGCCGCCGCCGGCCGGCCGGTGCTGGCCACCCCGGTCATGCCGCAGGACGAGACGGCGCACCTCGCCCCAACCGCGGGCGGGTACCCGACGCAGGTCGTCGGCGGGCAGGTCCGGCAGCAGGCCCCGGCGCGGGTCGGCGACCCGGCCAAGCGCCGGCGGTCGTCCTGGGCGATCGCCTTCTTCGCGGCGCTCGGTGTGCTCGCGGTGATCGCGCTGGTGGCGGCGCTGCTGATGCAGAACGGCGGGCCGGAGAAGGTCCAGGTGCCGAACCTGGCGGGCAAGGACCAGGCCACCGCCTTCACCGAGATCCGCAACGCGGGCCTGGTGCCGGGGCTGGGTGACGAGGTCTTCAACTCCACCTGCAAGAAGGGCACGGTCGCCGACCAGAACCCGCCGGCCGGCAGCAGCCTGGAGGAGAACCGCCAGGTCACCGTCAGCATCTGCGGCGGTCCGGCCACCAAGACGGTCCCGGCCGGTCTGGTGGGCGGCACCTTCGAGAGCGTCAAGCAGCAGTTGGAGTTACAGGGCTTCGTGGTCAAGCCCCAGGAGAAGGACAGCTCCCGCGAGAAGGGCCTGGTCCTCGAGGTGGACCCGCCGTCCGGGCAGAAGGTCGCCGAGGGCGCCACGATCACGGTCACCATCTCGAAGGGCAACGTGGGCGACGTCCCGCGGGTCATCGGCCTCACCGAGGACGAGGCCCGCAAGGAGCTGACCGACGCCGGCTACCGGGTGCGGGTGCGCGACGGCGACGAGGTCCCCGCGGCACAGGCCGGCCGGGTCACCGACCAGAGCCCGAAGGCGGGAACCAACCTGGCCAAGGGCAAGGAGGTCACCATCGAGGTGTCCATCCCCGAGCCCACCCAGGAGCCGACTCCGCCGACCCCGACTCCGAGCAGCCCGACCCCGAGCACCGGCACCGGTGGCGGCATCTTCCCCCCGCCCCCGAACGGTGTCCCCGCCCGGTGAGCTGGACCCAGCAATGACGAAGGCCCGGTCCGGGAGGACCGGGGCCTTCTGCCTGTCGTGGCTGGTTGTCAGGTGTTGGCGAAGGCGGCTCGCCGCCGCGCGTCCACCTCGGCCGCCAGCTCCGGAGCGCGGTCCAGCACCTCCGGGTGGCCGCAGGCGGCCAGCCAGTTCGCCAGCCTCAGGTGGCCGCCCTCGGTCAGCACCGACTCCGGGTGGAACTGGATGCCCTTGATCGGCAAGGTCCGGTGGCGCATCGCCATCATGACGCCGGACCCGGTCCAGCCGATGACCTCCAGCTCGTCGGGGAGCGTCTCGGGGAGCACGGCGAGCGAGGAGGTAGGCCACGAATCGGTCGGCGTCCTGACCAGGCTGCCGGAACCATTCACCGCCACCCCGGCCTGGCACGTTAGCTGGCAGGACGACCCATCACGATGCCGCGGCCTGCCACGAACCTCTCCATGCTTCTGCAGCCGCACTCGAACCTCGGTGTCCAGTCCGACTCGGTGTCTGTGTTTGGTTGTCCTACCGCACGCCTTACCCGATGAGGTGGCTGCACCGGATAGAGGCGCAACTATTAGCTGGCATTAGTGAATGGCTTCGCTGGCAACAGCCGCACATGGGCGACATTTTGAGAGCGAATCATACATGACATCGTGGTTGCTCGAATGCCCGGTAGACATTTGCTGACAGAGTGCCATATTCGCCTCTGCTTCCTCATCTAGGTACTTGATCGCCGTCCTGCTCTGTTGTTACGCTTCCCATAGTCGCGAAGAAAGGAAAGGTATGCGAAAGAAGAAGTTTATGGCGGCCGTATCCGCAATTGCCTTGGGCGTTTCCATGGCACCGCTAGTTGCCAGCCCGGCGAGCGCAGCGGGGCCGCGATGCTCCACCAGTTGGGGCCTGTGCGTATACAGCGACGCCGACTATTACGGGTACTCGAAGCTGTTCCAGACTGGGGACAATACTTTTACGGACAATTACTGGGCCAATGGTAGGACGATCAACGACTCCATCACCTCGCTGAACAGCCGCAACGCCACCGACACCTGGCGGATTTACGTCGACAGCTACTGGCGTGGGTCGTACATGGACATCCCCGGGGGATATTACGACAAGCTCAACGTCGGTTCGACCTACAACGACAAGTTCTCCTCCTTGCGTACACTGTTGTGACTATGGGTTGGCGCGGCTGGTGTTTCCGGCCGCGCCGACCTTTGTTGAGACGGCCGAGTGGGCAGAATAGGAATTCTATTAAGTATGAGGAGAGAGCTGAACCGCCGTTCGTTCAGCGGAGTGTTCGTGGCAGTTGTCGTCCTGACCGTGCCCGTCGCCAGCTCGGTCGGCTGCTCCGATAGTGGAGGAGCGCTTCGTCGCGAGCCCGAGATCTCATCGCTGTTGACAATCCCTGACATCCATTCTTTCGTACTACCTTTAGACAAATACTCGATGAATCCAGAGCAGTGGCGGATTCTTCAAAAAGCCCGACGTGAGCTGCTGGGAAGATGCGTGGGCCGCTTCGGGTTGAAATTCATTCCGCAGCAAGGCGTCGGATCTTCCAGGATTACCCAGAACGGGGACAGATACGGCATCTCAAGGGCGGACGTCGTGTCCACTCACGGATACCATCCAGCGGAGATCCCTCAGGCGCAGAGTGTTCAAGGAATTCCCCAGGCCACTCCTGACGTGGATGGAGTGGTTCAAGGGACGTTGAAGAGCTTTGGAGGGAAGCTGGTCCCAGAGGGCGGATGCAGCGGCGAGGCCGACCGCATTTTGGGCCATGGCGCACCCGAAGTCCCGTCAGGGGACAAAAATCTGGTGCGAGAGCTGAGCTTAAGATCGTTCGGCGAGTCTCAAGGGGACAGTCGAGTGCGGGCAGTCTTCAAATCTTGGAGCGACTGCATGCGGTCCCGAGGGTTTGAATACGATAATCCTCGGGAAGCGAACAACGACAGGGCCTTTCAGTCGGATAAGCCGTCTGAAAGAGAGATGGCCGTTGCCATGGCGGATGTGAAGTGCAAAAGCGAAACGAACCTGATCGCTATTTGGGCCACTGTGGAGACCGCCTACCAAGAACAGTATATCGTTACCTACGGTCACCGGTTACAGGTCTTCGAGCAAAGTATTGATACCGCTTTGCGGAATGCTGCTGGCGTCCGTGCCCCCTGACAGACCCGATGCTGACAAGCCCATGCCCATGTGAACGCGCAACTGACTGCCCGGCCTTCGGGGCGGTGTGTCGTGACTACTCCGCGCTCCGCTGGCGGTCAGGTGTTGGCGAAGGCGGCCCGCCGCCGCGCGTCCACCTCGGCCGCCAGCTCCGGAGCGCGGTCCAGCGCCTCCGGGTGGCCGCAGGCGGCCAGCCAGTTGGCCAGCATCAGGTGGCCGCCCTCGGTCAACACCGACTCCGGGTGGAACTGGACGCCCTCGATCGGCAGCGTCCGGTGGCGCATCGCCATCACGACGCCGGACCCGGTCCAGCCGGTGACCTCCAGCTCGTCCGGCAGCGTCTCCGGGAGCACGGCGAGCGAGTGGTAGCGGGTGGCGGTGAACGGGTCCGGCAGCCCGGCCAGCACGCCGACCGAGTGGTGGCGTACCTCCGAGGTCTTGCCGTGCAGCAGCTCCGGGGCGCGGGTCACGGTGGCGCCGAACGCCTCACCGATGGCCTGGTGACCGAGGCAGACGCCGAAGATGGGCAGCTTGCCGGCGTACTCCTTGATCACGTCGAGGCAGATGCCGGCGCGGTCCGGGCTGCCCGGGCCGGGCGAGAGCAGCACCCCGGCCGCGTCGAGCCGGCCGACCTCGGCGACGTCGATCTCGTCGTTGCGGCGGACCTCGCAGTCGACGCCGAGCTGGCCGAGGTACTGCACCAGGTTGAAGACGAACGAGTCGTAGTTGTCGATGACCAGGACACGCATGGGCTCACTCGTCCGGGGAGGGGGGCGGGGTGTTGTTCCGGTCGGTGCCGTACGGCAGTTCGTGCTCGTCGCCGGACGGGGCGTCCTGCTCGACGCCGGGGTCGCCGGAGTCGCCCGGCACGCCGGTGTCCTGGGTGACCTGCACGTCGTCGAAGGGGGTCACCAGGGGCTCGGCCCAGGGGAAGACCACGTACCAGAGCAGGGCCACGGTCGCGGCGGCGAGCAGCAGCGAACCGGTGATCTTGCCGGTCAGGCCGAAGGGCAGTCTGCGCCAGATCCAGGCGTACATCGTCGTCAGCCTCCCAGCGCCGCCGGGCGGCCCTCGGACTTGGGCATGCTGGCCGTGGCGTCCAGCTCCGCGTGGATGATCAGGCGCTGGTAGTTGTCGAACTTCGGGTTGCAGGTGGTCAGGGTGAGCAGCTTCTTCGGCTTCTCTCCCGGCCCCAGCTTGATCGGCGCCGGCGCGACGACCTCCACCTGGTCGGGGCGGACGATCCGACTCTTGATCACCTTGTAGACGTACCAGTCGGTCTTGGTCTCGACGACGATCGCGTCGCCGTCGTCTAGCTCGTCCAGCCGCCAGAAGGTGGCCCGGTTGCGGTGCCCGGCGACGGAGAAGTTGCCCACCTGGCCGGGCAGCGCGCTCTTCGGGTAGTGGCCCGGGGCGTACCGGATGTCCTTTTGCGTGACGCCCTCCACCACCACCCAGTTCTTGTCGAGCTTGGGGATGTAGAGGCCGGCGATCGGCTTGCCCTCCACCGGGGGCTTGGGCTTGGGCGTCGGACCGGCGGACGGCGCGATGGTGGGGTCGCCGCTCGGGCCCCACTCCTGCGCGAGTTGGCTGCTCAGGTCGCCCTGGTGGGCGTCGACGATGGCCGACTTGCCCCAGATCTCGTACCCGGCGAAGAGCAGCACCACCAGACCGAAGGTGATCAGCACCTCGCCGGTGATCCGGACGCCGGAGCGCAACCGGGACGCCAGAGACGGCCGGGTCAGCTCCGAGTAGACGCTCTTGTAGCCCTCGTCGGTCTGGTGCGGGCGGAGCTGGACCACCCGCTCGCCGCGCCGGGGCTGCGGCGGCTCGGCGGGCTTGTCCTCGGCCGGCCCGTCGCGCTCGGGCACCGGGGGCACCGCGCCCATCAGCGCCGTCGAGTCCAGCGCCGGCTGGGCGGGCGCGGGCCGTCCGGTCACCGCCGGGATGATCGCGGTGGCCGC
>NZ_JAEVHN010000358.1:0-6313 GCF_016803375.1 Micromonospora sp. 4G55 | reverse complement strand
GGGCCGACGGGGTGGCGGAACCGGTGGCGGTGCGCGGCGGAGTCACCGTGCGACGGTACCCGCCGACGGCGACACCGGGCGCGCCACCCGGCCGCGTGGGATACCCGATCGTGACCGGTTGTTTCCGCGCAGCGACCGTTGGGCGGAATCGGTTAGGGTGCGACTCATGCCGAGCGACGTGGTCCGTGTGATCTACCGCAAGTACGACGGCAGCGCCCACCGCGACTACCCGGCCCGCCGGCTCACCGAGGACGACCTGGGGGTCTGGCTGGGTGTGCCGGCCGGCACCGAGTCGGTCTACCACGGCCGGCCCTCAGTGGAGCAGATCCCCTTCGTGCTCCTGGTGCCGCACCACGCCTGGTGGACGGGCATGTTCAACCCGCCGCCGCGGACCAGCGAGGTCTACTGCGACATCACCACCCCGGCCCGTTGGGAGGGCGACGACACCGTGCACCTGTTCGACCTGGACCTGGACGTGGTGCGCCGGCGCGCCACCGGGGCGGTCGAGCTGCGTGACGAGGACGAGTTCGCCGAGCACCGGGAGCGGTTCGGCTACCCCGACGATCTGGTGGCCGAGGCGGAGGCGGCGTCGCGCTGGCTGCTCGGCGCGCTGGGCGACGGCACCGAGCCGTTCGCCACGTCCTACCGGAAGTGGCTGGCGCTGGTGCTCTGAGCCGGCTCACCGGCGCCGCGGTCAGCCGTCCCCGGCGCCGATCTCCGCCACCCGGGTCAGCTTGTCCGGGTTGAGCTGGTTGAAGATGCCGGTGATCCGCCCGCCGTCCACGGCGAACGCGGTGACCAGCCGCTGCGTCCGCCCGTCGGGTCGGGTGGTCTCGATCTGCAACCCGAGCGCCCCGTCCACCAGCACGGGCCGGGTGCGTACCCGGTGGCCGAAGCGGCCGGCCTGGCTGAAGAGACCGAGGGTGAACCGGGCGACCTTGTCGGCCCCGGCGATCGGGTTGCGGGCGGCCGCGGCGTGCCCGCCGCCGTCGCCGATCAGCACCACGTCCGGCGCCAGCACCCGCATCAGCCCCGCCAGGTCGCCGGACTCGGTCGCGGCCACGAAGGCGGACACCACCCGCCGCTGCTCGGCCAGGTCGGCGCTGTGCCGGGGCGCGTCGGAGGCGTTGACCGCGCGGCGGGCCCGGGAGGCGAGCTGCCGGGCCGCCTCCGGGCTGGTGCCGAGCGCCTCGGCGATCTGCCCGAACGGCACGGCGAAGACGTCGTGCAGCACGAAGGCCACCCGCTGCTCGGGGGTGAGCCGTTCCAGCACCACCAGCAGGGCGGTGCCGAGCTGGTCGCGGCGGACGGCCCGCTCGGCCGGGTCGGGGGCGAAGCCGTCCGGCTCCGGGGCCGCGCCGAGCGGGGTCACCTGCGGCTCGGGCAGCCACTGCCCCGGGTACGTCTCCCGGCGTACCCGGGCGGAGCGGAGCAGGTCGAGGCAGATCCGGGCGCAGGTGGTGGTGAGCCAGCCGCCCAGGTGCCGCACCTCGGCGCGGGCGGCCGGGTCGCCGAGGGCAGTGGCGTAGCGCAGCCAGGTCTCCTGCACGGCGTCCTCGGCCTCGCTCCGGCTGCCCAGCATCCGGTACGCCACCGCCATCAGCCGCCCGCGCTCGGCCTCGAACTCGCTCACCGCGTCCACCGTCACAGTCGCCTCCCCACCCGACGGCATTCTCCCCGCCCACCGGACGCCCCACCGCCCCAAAACGTGACACCCACTCCCGCGAGCCCCGTCCACCTTTGGGCGGGAGAGGTGGGTGGTGCTCGGGAGGCGGCGGAGGGCGAGGTGGGCGATGATCGCGGGATGAGCGCAGTCGATGGATCGGACATCGTGGCACCCGAGGGTGGAGAGCTGCGGGACCTGCTCCGGGTCTCACCGGGGGCGGTCGACCCGCGTACGGTCGATTCCCGCTCGACCCCGGGGTTGCCGGCGGCGGCCGGCGGGGGCCGGGCCCGCAAGGCCTGGGCCCGCGAGCAGGTCGAACTCCTTGGCGCGGAGCTGGGCGAACAGCAGGAGATGCTCTTCGCCACCGCCAAGGCCGCCGGTGAGCCGGACGCGCCCGCGTCGGCGCCCACCACGGGCGGCGCCGAGCTGGCCCCGGACCGGCCGGGCCGGGTGCTGCTGGTGCTCCAGGCGATGGACTGCGGCGGCAAGGACGGCGCGGTCAAGCGGGTCGCGGGCGCGATGAACCCGCTGGGCCTGCACATCCGCTCGTTCGGTCCGCCCACCGAGGAGGAGCTGCGCCACGACTTCCTCTGGCGGATCCGGCGGGCGCTGCCCCCGCCCGGGTACGTGGGCGTGTTCAACCGCTCACACTACGAGGACGTGCTGGTGGCCCGGGTGGCGGAGCTGGTCCCGGAGGCCACCTGGCGGGCCCGGTACGACGAGATCAACGCCTTCGAGCACGAGCTGGTCGACGCCGGGGTGACCCTGGTCAAGGTGATGCTGCACATCTCCCGCGAGGAGCAGGGCGAGCGGCTGCTGGAGCGGCTGACCGACCCGCGCAAGCACTGGAAGTACAACCCGTCGGACCTCGATTCCCGGGCCCGCTGGGACGACTACCAGGCCGCGTACGCCGAGGCGCTCCAGCGGTGCGGCACGGAGGCCGCGCCCTGGTTCGTGGTGCCGGCGGACCGCAAGTGGTACCGGGACTGGGCGGTGGCCCACCTGCTGCGGGAGACGTTCGCCGCTCTGCATCTGGGGTATCCGGCTGCCGGTTTCGACGTGGAGCGGGAGCGCGAGCGGTTGCGGGCCGACGATGAAGGGGTGAAGGTGAACGGCGGGTGAACGAGCGGTGAATCGGGCCTGACCAGGGGTGGGCCGGGGAATGCCCGGTTTCCCTGTGTCCTTAGCATGCCCAGAGCAGACGCCCCGGCGGCGTCGGCCACCCTTCCACCGACACGACGAGGTCCGTGCTGTGAAGTTTTCCTTCCGTCCCACCGAGGGCGCCTTCTACGAGCTCTTCACCAGGGCCGCGCAGAACCTGGTGAAGGGCACCGAGCTGCTGAACGAGCTGGCCCTGCCCGGGGTCGAGGTGCAGTCGGTGAGCGAGCGGCTGACCGAGGTCGAGCACGACAGCGACCAGATCACCCACGAGCTCTACAAGAAGATCAACTCCACCTTCATCACCCCCTTCGACCGGGAGGACATCTACCGGCTGGGCTCGTTGCTCGACGACGTGATGGACCACCTGGAGGCGGTGGGCAACCTGCTCTACCTGTACGGCCTGACCAAGCTCCCCTCGCTGCCTCGTGAGATGCACGAGATGGTGACTGTGCTCGACCAGCAGGCCAAGCTGACCGCCGAGGCGATGCCCCGGCTGAAGTCGATGAAGGACCTCGAGGACTACTGGATCGAGTGCAACCGGCTCGAGAACAACGGCGACCAGGTGTACCGGATGCTGCTGGTCCGGCTCTTCTCCGGCGAGTACGACGCGCTCACCGTGCTGAAGATGAAGGAGGTCGCCGACGAGCTGGAGGCCGCCTGCGACGCCTTCGAGCACGTGGCCAACACCGTCGAGACCATCGCGGTCAAGGAGTCCTGATCCTGTGACTCCCGAACTCATCGCCGTGCTGGCGGTGATCGCGGTGGCCCTGGCGTTCGACTACACCAACGGCTTCCACGACGCCGCCAACGCGATCGCGACCAGCGTCTCCACCCGGGCGCTGACACCCCGGATCGCCCTGGGGCTCGCCGCGGTCGGCAACTTCGTGGGCGCGCACTTCGGTGCCGGAGTGGCCAAGACCGTCGGTGACGGCCTGGTCACCCTGCCCACCGGCGTGGCCAGCCTGGGGGTGGTCTTCGCCGGGGTGCTCGGCGCCATCGCGTGGAACCTGATCACCTGGTACTTCGGCCTGCCGTCGTCCTCCTCGCACGCCCTCTTCGGCGGCCTGGTCGGGGCGACCCTGCTCGCCACCGGCGGTGTGGTGCAGTGGGCGAACATCGGTCAGAAGGTCATCCTTCCGATGATCCTGTCGCCGATCGTCGGCCTCACCCTCGGGTACCTGCTGATGCTGGCCATCCTCTGGCTGTTCCGGAAGGGGCAGCCGGGCAAGCTCAACCGGGGCTTCCGCTGGGCGCAGACCGCCTCGGCGGCGGCCATGTCGGTCGGCCACGGCATGCAGGACGCCGCCAAGACCATGGGCATCGTGGTGCTGGCGCTCTACACCGGCGGTTTCCAGGAGAGCAAAACGCACATTCCGGGCTGGGTGTTCTGGACCTCGGCGACCATGCTGGCGCTGGGCACCTACGCGGGCGGCTGGCGGATCATCCGCACCCTCGGCCGCAAGATCATCGACCTGGGTCCGCCGGAGGGCTTCGCCGCCGAGACGGTGGCCAGCGCGGTGCTCTACTTCAACGCCCTGGTGCTGAAGGCCCCGATCTCCACCACCCACACGATCACCTCGGCGATCATGGGTGTGGGTGCCACCAAGCGGCTCTCCGCGGTGCGCTGGAACGTCGCGGGCAACATCGTGCTCGCCTGGATCATCACGTTCCCGGCGGCCGCGTTGATCGCCTGCCTGACCTACCTGGTGGTCCGGCCGCTGTTCTGATCCCGGCCGTACCGCCCGTCGAGGGGCTCCCCGCCACCGGCAGGGGGCCCCTCACGCGTAGTGCACGCCGATCCGCTCCCGAATGCCGTCCAGCAGCCCCATCACCTCACATGTGGCGGAGTGCGGCACCAGCGGGCTCTCGGTCAGCCCCGCCGCCAGGCAGCGCTGCACCTCGGCGGCCTCGTGCTGGTAGCCGCCGCCGGTGAGGTCGGCGGGGATGATCTCCGGCTCGGCGCCGGCCCGGTGCAGCACCGCCGACCCCGGCCGGTAGAACGGCTCGGGCAGGTCGATCCGGCCGGTCGTGCCGGTGATCGAGGCGCTGATCGCGGTCGCGCCGACCATGCCGCAGCCGAGCGTGGCGACCGCGCCCGAGTCGTACCCGAGGACGATGCCGGTGTTCTCGTCCACGCCCTCCGGGCCGAGCTTCGCCCAGGCGTGCACGTGCTGCGGCACGCCGAGCAGCAGGTGGGCCAGGCTCACCGGGTAGACGCCGAGGTCGAGCAGGGCGCCGCCGCCGAGGGTGCGGGCCCGCATCCGGTGCTCGGGCGGGAACGGCCCGGCCGCGCCGAAGTCGGCCCGGACGCTGGTCACCGCGCCGATCGCCCCGTCGGCGATCAGGTCGACCACCCGCAGGATGAGCGGGTTCGTCCGCATCCACATGGCCTCCATCAGGAAGACCCCACGGGCGCGGGCGGACTCGATCAGCTCGGTGCTGCTCGGCAGGTCGAGGGTGAACGGCTTCTCCACCAGCACCGCCCGGCCGGCGTCCAGGCAGACCCGGGTCGCCTCGTGGTGGGCGGCGTGCGGGGTGGCCACGTAGATCACGTCGAGGTCCGGGTCGGCGGCCAACTCGGCCCACGACGCGTACGCCCGGGGGACGCCGTGCCGGGCGGCGAACCGCTCGGCGCTCTCGGCGGTCCGCGACCCGACCGCGACCAGTTCGGCCCCCGGCACCAGGCGCAGGTCCTCGGCGAAGCGGCCGGCGATGTACCCGGTGGCCAGGATTCCCCAACGTGTCATGCCGGCAGGCTAACGAAGATCGCCGACCGGCCGGTCGGGCGATCCACCGGTCGGGAACTAGGCTCGCGGGATGACGATCGACAGTGACGGCTTCGCCGCCCCGGCCGCCCTGGTCGAGCACGCCCGCCGGTTCCGCGCCGAGGGCGGGACCCCGGCGGTGCCGCGGGTCGCGGCCACCGTGCTGCTGCTGCGCCCGGCCGGCGACGACTTCGAGGTGTACGTCATCCGCCGGGTCGCCGCGATGGCCTTCGGCGGGATGTACGCCTTCCCCGGCGGCGGGGTGGACCGCTCCGACTCCCAGGCGCACCTGGACTGGGCCGGCCCGGAGCCGGCGGAGTGGGCCGGCCGGCTGGGGGGTGGCCCCGGCGGCCGCCCAGGCGGTGGTCTGCGCCGCCGCGCGGGAGGTCTTCGAGGAGGCCGGCGTGCTGCTGGCGGCCCGGACGCCGCGACCGTGGTCGGCGACGTCAGTGGCGACGAGTGGGAGGCCGCCCGGCAGGACCTGGAGGCCCGCCGGGTGGGCTTCGCCGACCTGCTGGCCGGGCGGCGGCTGACCCTCCGGTCGGACCTGCTGCTGCCGTGGAGCCGGTGGATCACCCCGGAGTTCGAGCCGCGCCGCTTCGACACGTACTTCTTCGTGGCGCTGCTGCCCGAGGGGCAGCGGACCCGGGACGTCTCCGGCGAGGCCGACCACACCATGTGGATCCGCCCGGCGGACGCCCTGGCCCGGGCCGAGGCCGGC
>NZ_JAEVHN010000357.1:0-6330 GCF_016803375.1 Micromonospora sp. 4G55 | reverse complement strand
ACGAGGTGAGCGGTGATCTCCCGGGCGGCGGCCACGTTGTCGATCGCCACGTGGTCGGCCGGGCCGTGGTCCACCCGCTCGCCGAGCAGCACCATCGGCGTGCCGTCCAGGCCGGCGAGGTCCTCGGCGGTGAGGGCGAGCGGGCTGAGGATCAGGCCGTCGATCATGTGGTCGCCGATGCCGGCGGCGGCCACCCGCTCGCGTTCGGCCCCACCGCCGGTCTGGTCGATCAGCACCGTCCAGCCGCGTTCGGCGGCGGCGGTGACGACGTGCCGGGCCAGTTCGGCGAAGTACGGGATGTCCAGCTCCGGCACGGCCAGCGCGATCACGCCGGTACGCCCCTTGCGCAGGTTGCGGGCGGAGAGGTTGGGCCGGTAGTTGAGCTCGGCGATCGCCTCCTCGACCCGGGCCCGGGTGTCCGGCCGGACGTGCAGGTAGCCGTTGACCACGTTCGAGACCGTCTTGACCGACACGCCGGCCCGTTCCGCGACGTCCTTGAGCCTGTGTCGCACTGGACTTCCTCCCCGAGTTGCTGCCCGAACCTTACCGTGTCACGACCGCATTACAGCCCCTTTACAACGTTGCTTACAACGTTGTAGAAACCATGGATACCGGTGACCACGGTCACCGGGAACCGGCAACAGGAAAGGTGGCACTCCCCTTGCGGACCGCGCAGCTCACCATCGACCCCGCCTTCGCGATCGGCCCCGCTGACCGGCGGCTCTTCGGCTCCTTCGTCGAGCACATGGGGCGCTGCGTCTACGGCGGGGTCTACGAGCCCGGCCACCCCACCGCCGACTCCCGCGGCCTGCGCGGCGACGTGCTCTCGCTCACCCGTGAGCTGGGCGTCTCCGTGGTCCGCTACCCGGGCGGCAACTTCGTCTCCGGCTACCGCTGGGAGGACGGCGTCGGCCCGGTCGGCGACCGCCCGCGCCGCTCGACCTGGCCTGGAAGACCATCGAGACCAACGCCTTCGGGCTGGACGAGTTCATGACCTGGGCCGCCGAGGCCGACGTCGAGCCGATGATGGCGGTCAACCTGGGCACCCGGGGCGTCCAGGAGGCCTGCGACCTGCTGGAGTACGCCAACCACCCGGGCGGCACCCAGCTGTCGGACCTGCGCCGCAAGCACGGCGCCGAGGAGCCGTACGGGGTGCGGCTCTGGTGCCTCGGCAACGAGCTGGACGGCCCGTGGCAGGTCGGCCACAAGACCGCCGACGAGTACGGCCGGCTCGCCGCCGAGACCGCCCGGGCGATGAAGATGATCGACCCCTCGATCAGCCTGGTCGCCTGCGGCAGCTCCAACCGGCGGATGCCCACCTACGCCTCCTGGGAGGCGACGGTGCTGGAGCACACCTACGAGCACGTCGACTACATCTCCGCGCACACCTACTACGACCCGTCCGACGGCGACCGGGCCAGCATCCTGGCCTCGGCGGTGGACATGGACAACTTCATCCGCGAGGTGGTCGCCACCGCCGACCACGTGGCCGCCAAGCAGCGGCACCGGCGCAAGCTCAAGGTCTCCTTCGACGAGTGGAACGTCTGGTACGAGTCCCGGCTCAAGGCCGACCTGGACCGGCGCGGCTGGGTCGAGGCGCCCGCGCTGATCGAGGACGACTTCACCGCGGTCGACGCGGTGGTCGTCGGTGACCTGCTGATCACCCTGCTCCGGCACGCCGACCGGGTCGGCGTCGCCTGCCAGGCGCAGCTGGCCAACGTGATCGCCCCGATCCGCACCCGCACCGGCGGGCCGGCCTGGCGGCAGAGCATCTTCCACCCGTTCGCCCTCACCGCCCGGTACGCCCGGGGCACCGTGCTGCGCACCGAGCCGGTCACGCCGGACTACGAGACGAAGCGGTTCGGCGCGGTGCCGGTGCTGGACACCGTGGCGGTGCACGACGAGGAGTCCGGCGAGCTGACCGTCTTCGCGGTCAACCGGGGCTCGGACGATCTCCCGCTCGACCTCGACCTGCGCGGCCTGCCCGGCCTGCGCGGGGTCGAGCACCTGAGTCTCGCCGCCGGGAACGACCCGGAAGCGATCAACACCGAGGCCGAGCCCGACCGGGTGACGCCTCACGCACTGCCCACCCCCACCCCCGACGGCGGTCGCTGCACCGTACGCCTGCCGGCGGTCTCCTGGAACGTGCTGCGTTTCGCGTCGCGGCCCTGACCAGGGAATACTTTATTCCGTCCCCCAAGGAGAAACCCGCATGATGCAGAACGAAATGAGCCGCCGGCGGCTGCTCGGTCTCGGCGTGGGTCTCGGCGCGGCCGCGTCGCTGACCCTCGCCGGCTGTGGCGGTGGCAGCGCCAGCAAGTCCACCGCCACCGGCAACGGCGGCAAGGAGTACACCGGCCCCAAGGTCTCGCTGAACCTGTGGAACGGCTTCACCGGCGGCGACGGCGACATCTTCAAAAAGCTGGTCGAGCAGTTCAACTCCGAGCACCAGAACATCGCGATCGCGGTGAACACGTACCGGTGGGAGGACTACTACAGCAAGCTCCCCGGTGCGGTCTCCAGCGGCTCCGGCCCGGACATCGCGGTCATGCACATGGACCAGCTGGCCACCTTCGCCGCCCGTGGCGTGATCACCGAACTGGACGACGTGGCCAAGGCCCTGGAGCTCAGCGAGGGCGACTTCGCGCCGACCGTCTGGAAGGGCGGGCTCTACAACAACAAGCGGTACGGCATCCCGCTGGACATGCACCCGCTGGGCTTCTACTACAACAAGGCCGTCATGCAGAAGGCCGGCCTGGACCCGAACAAGCCGCCGACCACGCGGGACGAGTTCACCGCCGCGCTGACCGAGCTGAAGAAGTCCGGCGTGCAGGGCTTCTGGATCAGCCCGTTCCAGTTCACCGGCGGCATGACGTTCTACTCGCTGCTGCACCAGTGGGGCGGCACCCTCTTCGACGCCGAGGTCGCCAAGGCGACCTTCAACTCCGACCCGGCGGTCGAGGCGTGCACCTGGCTGGTCGACCTGATCAAGCAGGGTCACTCGCCGTCGAACGTCGGCCAGGACGGCGACTACCTGGCCCTGAAGAGCGGCAAGAACGCCTTCAACTTCAACGGCATCTGGCAGATCAACGACATCGCCAAGGACCCGAGCGCGCAGATCGGCGTCGCCGAGCTGCCGCAGCTCGGCAGCCAGAAGGCCGCCTGGGCGAACTCGCACAACTTCACCATCGTCAAGCAGCGCAGCGCCGACAACAACAAGATCTCCGGCGCGAAGGTGTTCATCAACTGGCTCAGCGAGCACTCGCTGGACTGGGCGAAGGGCGGCCAGGTTCCGGCCCGCAAGGAGGTCCGGGAGGGCGCCGAGTTCAAGGCCATCCCGAACGTCGCCACGCTCGCCCCGGAGCTGGAGTACGCGGCCTTCCCGCCGGCCGCTCCCGGGTTGGGCGAGGTGATGACCACCTTCTACACCTCCTTCAACGAGGCCGCGCTGGGCAAGAAGTCGCCCAAGCAGGCCCTCGACGACGGCGTGGCGAAGGCGAACAAGCAGCTGGAGGACAACCGCAAGAAGTACGGGAGCTGATTTCCCGTGGCGGACGTGATCGAGGTCGGGGCGGCGCGCAAGGACGCGCCGCCCCCGGCGGGCGGGAAGAACCGCCGGGGCGCGACGGAGCGGGGCAGCCGCGCGACCCCGTACCTCTTCCTCGCGCCGTACCTGCTGCTCTTCCTGGCGTTCGGGCTGCTGCCGATCCTTTTCGGCGTCTGGCTGAGCGTCCACCAGTGGGACCTCCAACTGCCCAACCGGCCCTTCGTCGGGCTGGACAACTACCGTGACCTCTTCGACAGCGAGTCGGCCATCTACGGCGACTGGTGGTCCAGCGTCCGCGCCACCGCGATCTTCACGGTCTTCTCGGTGCCGCTGCTGGTGGTCGTACCGCTGGGGCTGGCGCTGCTGCTCAACCGGTCGTTCCCGGGGCGGACGTTCTTCCGGGCGGTCTACTTCGCCCCGTACGTGCTCGGGGTGGCGGTGATCGGCCTGCTCTGGCGCTTCCTGCTCGACGCCAACCTGGGCCTGGTGAACCGGCTGCTCGGCGCGGTCGGCCTGCCGTCGGACACCCCGTGGGTGACCGACGTGCCGTGGGCCTGGGTGTCGCTGGTCGGGGTGACCGTCTGGTGGACCTCCGGGTTCAACGCGGTGATCTACCTGGCCGGCCTCCAGGACATCTCGCCGGAGCTCTACGAGGCGGCGCGGATGGACGGGGCGAACGCCTGGGACCGGTTCCGCAACGTCACCCTGCCCGGGCTGCGCCCGGTCATGCTCTTCGTGCTGACCACCACGATCCTCGCCTCGGCGAACGTCTTCGGGCAGTCGTTCCTGATCACCCAGGGCGCGCCGGGCCAGCAGACCCGCACCGTGGTCTGGCGGATCGTCGACGAGGGCCTGCGGGACAACGACGCCGGCCGGGCCGCGGCGATGAGCATCATCTTCGCGCTGGCGCTCACGGTGATCAGCATCGTCAACTTCCGGTTCTTCCGGTACCGGGAAGACTGAGGGGCCGACATGACGACTCTCCGCCGCTTCACGCGCTACGCGGTCCTGGTGCTCCTGACCCTGGTCTTCCTGACCCCGCTGGTGTGGATGGCGATCACCTCGGTGAAGACCTACGGCGACGCGCAGAAGATCCCGCCGAGCTTCCTGCCCAACCCGTTCTCCACCTACGGCTACGACCAGATCCTCGGCAACACCTCGAACCCGGTGCTGCGCTGGTTCGTCAACAGCATGCTGGCGGCCGCCCTGCACGCGCTGCTGGTGCTGGTGACCGCCTCGATGGCCGCGTACGCGCTGGCCCGGCTCCGGTTCCGGGGCCGGGGGGTGAGCTTCGCGCTGATCGTGGGGACCCTGTTCATCCCGCCCACCTCGCTGATCATCCCGAACTTCGTGATCGCCGACCGGCTCGGCTGGCTGGACACCCTGACCGTGGTGATCGTGCCCGGCGCGGCCAGCGCCTTCGGGGTGTTCTTCCTGCGGCAGTTCTTCCTCAGCATCCCCGCCGAGCTGGAGGAGGCGGCGGTGCTGGACGGCGCCAACCACTGGCAGATCTTCACGCAGGTGCTGCTGCCGCTCTCCAAGCCGGCCCTGGCCACGTTGGCGGTGCTGTCGTTCCTGACCAACTGGAACGACTTCCTCTGGCCGATCTACGTGCTGTTCAGCCCGGAGCGGCTGACCCTGCCGGCGGGCCTGGGCCTGCTCCAGGGCGCCTACGTCAGCGACTACCCGGTGATCATGGCCGGGGCGGTGCTGGCCAGCGTGCCGGTGCTGATCCTCTTCGTGGCGGCCCAGCGGCACATCATCCAGGGCGTCTCGCGCAGCGGCCTGAAGGGATGAACGCCGGGCACACCCGGCTACGCGGTGCGGCGGCGGTCCTCGCCGCCGCACTGCTCGTCGCCGGCTGCGGCGAGAACGATGCGGACGACCCAACGAGTACGCGGAGCGACCCGAGCATGTTCACCAACCCCGTGGTACGCGCCGACGCCCCCGACCCGCAGGTGATGCGGGTCGGGGACGCCTGGTGGCTGTTCCACACCAACAGCGGCGGCCGCAACGTGCCGGTGCGGCGCTCGGTCGACCTGGTCGACTGGAGCGAGGCCGAGGACGCCCTGCCCGAGCTGCCCGACTGGGCGGACCCGGGGAAGACCTGGGCGCCGGAGGCGATCCAGCTCGCCCCGGACCGGTTCCTTCTCTACTACACCGTCGCCGGCCGTGATTCCGGCCGGCAGTGCGTGGGGCGGGCGGTGGCCAGCAGTCCACAGGGGCCGTACCGGGACGACTCGACGGAGCCGTTCATCTGCCAGGCCGAGCTGGGCGGGGCGATCGACGCGAGCCCGTTCCGGGACACCGACGGCAGCCTCTGGCTGGTCTGGAAGAACGACGGCAACGCGATCGGGGTGGACACCTGGCTCTGGTCGCAGCGCCTCTCCGACGACGGGCTGAAGCTCGTCGGCGAGCCGACGAAGCTGTTGAAGCAGACCGAGCCGTGGGAGGGCACCCTGATCGAGGGCCCGTTCTTCCACCGCCACGACGGGCGGTTGTACCTCTTCTTCGCCGCCAACGCGTACGACCGGGCCACGTACGCCGAGGGCTACGCGGTCTGCGAGAGCCCGAGCGGCCCCTGCGTGAAGGCGACCGAGAACCCGATCCTGAAGACCAACGAGGTCGCCTCCGGCCCCGGCCACGCCTCGATCGTGGTCAAGGACGGCCGGACCTGGCTGGTCTACCACGCCTGGCCGCCCGGCCAGGAGGGCAGCACCGACCCCGGCCGCCAGGTCTGGCTCGACGAAATCACCTGGGAGAACGGCAAACCCGTCGTCAAG
>NZ_JAEVHN010000356.1:0-6344 GCF_016803375.1 Micromonospora sp. 4G55 | reverse complement strand
CACGCCCAGGCGCGGTGGTACGGGCTGAAGACCCGGTAGTGGTCGCCGCCGCCGGGCGCAGCGTCCCGGCTCGACGATCGTCAGGCCGGGGAAGAGTCGCAGGAAGAGCCGGTGCCGGTCGCACTCCGCACGCAGCCGGCGCTCCCGGCGGCGGGCGTACCGGCTGACGTCGGCGGAGAGCCCGACCCCCTCGGCGCCCACCTCCCGGGCCAGCTGGATCGTCTCGGCCACCGGGTCGCCCCGGCGCACCACCAGGTCACCGCCGCGCCGGCGGAGTGCCTCGCGCAGCTCGGCGAGGCTCTGGTGCAGGAACCGGGTGCGGTTCGGCGACCGGTCTCGGCCAGCGCCGGGTCGAGCACGTAGAGCGGCACCACCCGGTCGAACGCCGCGCAGGCGGTGGCGAGCGCCGGGTGGTCGTGCACCCGCAGGTCGCGGGTGAACAGCACCACCGCGGTGCGCGTGCTCACCCGGAGACCAGGCTCGGCCCGGGTAGAGCGACCGGGCTGCCGGTCGGGGTGAGCAGGGCCCGGGCGGCCACCGCCAGCCGGCGGCGCCGCGGCACCAGCGCCCGGCGCACGAACACGTCGTAGCCCTGCGCGGCGACCTCGTCGAGGATCCCGCCGTAGAGCGCGTACGCGGTCCGCATGCACGCCTGCGAGGCCGGGCTGAGCAGGGTGATGCCCGGCGCGGCGGCCTCGTAGTGCCCCTGCGCGCGGCTCACCTCGTACTCGATCAGGTCCCGGATCCTCGGCGTGGTGCGGGCCTGGTGCTTCGCGGCGAGCAGGTCGTCGCGGGTGACGCCGAACTTGGCCAGGTCCTCGTCGGGCAGGTAGGTGCGGCCCCGGTCGAGGTCCTCGGCGACGTCCCGGATGAAGTTGGTGAGCTGGAAGGCGAAGCCGAGCTGGCGGGCCGGCTCGCGGGCCGCCGCCGGGTCGGAGCTGCCGAGGATCGGCAGCATCATGGTGCCGATGACCGCCGCCGAGCCTTCCATGTAGTCGAGCAGGTCGTCGTAGGTCGGGTACGACAGCACGGTCAGGTCCATCGCCATGCTGCGCAGAAACGACGCGAAGTCGGCGCGGTCGAGATCGAAGACGGCGATGGTGTGCAGCACGGCCGGGAGCAGCGGGTCGTCGACCGGCTCACCGTGCAGGCCGGCGACGAACTCCGACGACCACTCGTCCAGCCGGGCGGCGCGCTCGGCGGGCGGCAGGTCCTCGGTGCGGTCGACGATCTCGTCGGCGTAGCGCGTGAATCCATACAGGGCGTGCACATGACGTCGTTTCCACGCGGGGAGCAACCGGGTGGCGAGATAGTAGGTACGACCGTGCTGTCGGTGCAGCTCCTGGCAGCGGGCATAGGCAGCGGTGAGATCGGCGTCCACCGGCCCTCCTCGAAATTCGACGCAGCAATCGACGCAACTCGTAAACCCTAGGGTACGCTCGCACCCATGGCCAACGACGCAGTCGCGGGTAATACGCTCCGCGTCGCGCCGGCACAGCCGGGAGCGACGGACGATCCGGTCCGCGGCGTACTGGCCGCGTTCACGAAAGAGCTGATCAGGGGGGTGGACGACACCCTGGCGGCCTTCCTGGCCGCCGAGGTCGGCGCACTCACCGAGATCGACGCGGCGATGGGTGGCTTCGCGGCCACCGCGCGCGACTGCGTGCTGGCCGGCGGCAAGCGGGTCCGGCCGACCTTCGCGTACTGGGGCTGGCGCGGGGTGGTCGGCGGCGCGGAGCCGCTGCCGACGGTGCTGCCGGCGTTCGCCGCCCTGGAACTGCTGCACACGTTCGCACTGGTGCACGACGACGTGATGGACGCCTCCGACACCCGGCGCGGCCGGCCCACCGCGCACCGCGCCGCCGCCGCCCGGCACGTCGCCGCCGGGTGACGCCGGCGACCCGGCCCGGTTCGGCGAGACGGTGGCGGTGCTCGTCGGCGACCTCTGCCTGGTCTGGGCCGACCGGTTGCTCAGCCACGCCACCCTTCCCCCGGCCCGGCTGTTCGAGGTGCGGCGCTGCTACGACCAGATGCGGATCGAGACCATCGCCGGGCAGTACCTCGACGTGCTGGGCGAGAACGATCCGGCGAACTGGTCGGTGGACCGGGCGCTGCGGGTGGCCCGCTACAAGACCGCCAGCTACACCGTCCAGCGCCCACTGCTCTTCGGCGCCTGCCTGGCCGGCGTCGCCGCCGACGCGCCACTGATCGCCGCGTACACCCGCTACGGCCTGGCCGTCGGCGAGGCGTTCCAGCTCTGCGACGACCTGCTCGGCGTCTACGGCGATCCGGCGACCACCGGCAAACCGGCCGGTGACGACCTGCGTACCGGCAAGCCGACCGCACTGCTGATGCTGGCCCGCGAACTGGCCACCCCCGGCCAGCGGCGGGCGCTGGAGCGGGCCGGCCGGGTCACCGGCGCCCGGGACGTGGCTCGGCTGGCCGAACTGGTCGCCGACACCGGGGCGGTGTCCCGGGTCGAGCGGATGATCTCCGACCGGGTGTCCGAGGCGCTGACCGCGCTGGACACCGCGTCGATCGACGAGACCGCGCGCACCGCGCTGACCGGCCTCGCCACCGCCGCGACCAGGCGGCGGGCATGATGAGCGACCTTGCGAAGGAGGTGGTCACGTGCGGACCGTGAACGGGCGTACGGACCGGGTGGTGGTCGTCGGCGCGGGCCTGGGCGGGCTGGCGTGCGCGCTGCACCTGGCCGGCAGCGGCCGGCAGGTGACCGTGGTGGAGCGCGAGCCGGTGCCGGGCGGCCGGGCCGGCCGGCTGGCCATCGACGGGTACGAGTTCGACACCGGCCCCACCGTGCTCACCATGCCGGACCTGATCGCCGAGGCACTGGGCGCGGTCGGCGAGGAACTCGACGACTGGCTGGACCTCACCCCGGTCGACCCCGCCTACCGGGCCTACTACCCCGACGGCTCGACGCTGGACGTCATCACCGACACCACCCGGATGGCCGCCGAGATCGCCCGGGTGTGCGGCCCCCGGGAGGCCGACGGCTACCTGCGCTTCGTGGACTACGCGCGCAACCTGTGGCACTGGGAGCGGACCGACTTCATCGACCGCAACCTGGACGCCCCGACCGACCTGCTCACCGCCAACCTGGTGAAGCTGCTGGCCAACGGCGCGTTCCGGCGACTTCAAACGAAGATCAACCAGTTCTTCCGGGACCCGCGTACCCAGCGCATCTTCTCCTTCCAGGCGATGTACGCGGGCCTCGCGCCGCACGACGCGCTGGCCATCTACAGCGTCATCGCGTACCTCGACTCGGTGGCCGGGGTGTACTTCCCGCGCGGCGGCATCCACGCGGTCTCCCGGGGCATGGCCGGCGCCGCCGAGAAGCACGGCGTGCAGTTCCGGTACGGCACCACGGTGACCCGGGTGGAGACCGCCAACGGCCGGGCCATCGGCGTGCTGACGGCCGACGGCGAACTGATCCCGGCCGACGTGGTGGTGCTCAACCCGGACCTGCCGGTCGCCTACCGTGACCTGCTGCCCCCGGCCCGCCGACGGAAGCTGACCTACTCACCCTCCTGCGTCGTGCTGCACGTCGCTCGAGCCAGGGGTATGAGAAGATCGCCCACCACAACATCCACTTCGGACGGAAGTGGAAGGGCACCTTCGACGAGGTCATCCGGCGCGGTGAGCTGATGACCGACCCGTCGCTGCTGGTCACCAACCCCAGCCGGACCGATCCGGCGGTGGCCCCGGCCGGGCGGCACACCTACTACGTGCTGGCGCCGGTGCCCAACCTGGAACGGGGCCCGTTCGACTGGCGCGGCGACCTGAGCCGGCGCTACGCCGACCAGCTCGTGGCGACGCTGGAGGAGCGCGGGTACGTGGGCTTCGGCGCCGGCATCGAGGTGCTGCGTACGATCACCCCCGCCGAGTGGGAGGAGCAGGGCATGGCCGCCGGTACGCCGTTCGCCGCCGCGCACAGCCTCTTCCAGACCGGTCCGTTCCGCCCGTCGAACCTGCACCGGCAGCTGCCCAACGTCGTGTTCACCGGCTCCGGCACCCAGCCGGGAGTGGGCGTACCGATGGTGCTGATCTCCGGGAAGCTGGCGGCCAACCGGATCACCGGTGCCGGGCGGTGAGCGCGCGGAGCGCGGCCCGGCGGCACGGCACAGGCAGGACGGGCGCGATGCACACGCGGAACGGGGGGCGGGTCCGGTGACGTCCCGGGAAGGGCACCTGGTCGAGCTGGTCGACGACCGCGGCAACGTGCTCGGCGAGGCCACCGTGGCCGCGGCGCACCAGGCGCCGGGGCGGTTGCACCGCGCCTTCTCGGTGCTGCTGGTCGACCCGGCCGGCCGGGTGCTGCTGCAACGGCGCGCCCCGGTGAAGACCCGGTTCCCGCAGCGCTGGGCCAACTCCTGCTGCGGCCACCCCCGACCGGCCGAGTCGCTGGTGGAGGCCGCCAACCGCCGGCTGGCCGAGGAGCTGGGCGCCGCCCCGGTCACGCTGACCGAGGTCGGCGTCTACCTCTACTACGCCGAGGACCCGGCCACCGGCCGGGTCGAGTTCGAGTACGACCACGTGCTGCGGGCCGACGTGCCGGCCGACGTCACCGTGCTGCCGGACCCCGACGAGGTGTCCGAGCTGCGCTGGGTCGACCCGGTACGGCTGATGGCCGAGATCGACGCGGACCCCCGCGCATACGCGCCCTGGCTGGGCGGGGTGGTGAGCCGGCTGCTGCGCGCCGGCGGCCCCGCCGACACCACCATCCCGTCCGGCGTTCCGGCGGACGACGCGTCGGAGCGGTCGGGTGGCCGATGAGGCGTTGAGCGCGGGGGCCGTCGCACGCCGACTGGGCGTGGCGGTCACCACGCTGCGTACCTGGCACCAGCGCTACGGCCTCGGTCCCAGCCAGCACGTACCGGGTCACCACCGGCGCTACACGCCGGCCGACCTCGCGCGTCTGGAGATCATGCGTCGGCTCACCGCGGAGGGGATCGCCCCGGCCGAGGCGGCCCGCTGGGCGAAGCAGAGCCCCGGGGTCGGTCCCGCCGCCGAGGTGCGGCTGCGCGCCGGAGCGGGTCGGGACGGCGGCGGGCAGACGATCCCGGTCGGCCGGGCCGGCCCCCTCGCCCGTGGCCTGGCCCGGGCCGCCATGCGACTGGACTCGGCGGCGATCAGCGAGACGATCGCCAACGCCCTCGCCCGGGACGGCGTGGTCGCCACCTGGGACGGCCTGCTGCGCCCGGTGCTGGCCGGCATCGGGGAGCGGCACGCCGCGACCGCCGGTCTGATCGAGGTCGAACACCTGATGTCCCGGTGCGTGTCCGAGGCGTTCGCCACGGTGGCCCGGCCCGGCCCGGCCGCCGGCCCGGGCCGGATCCTGCTCGCCTGTGCCGACGAGGAACAGCACACCCTGCCGTTGGAGGCGTTGGCCGCCACGCTCGCCGAGGCGGGTGTGGCATATCGCATGCTGGGTGCCCGGGTGCCGCTCGCGGCGCTGATCGAGGCGGTGAACCGGACCGGCCCGGCCGCGGTGGTGCTCTGGTCGCACACCCGCGCCACCGCCGACCCGCAGCAGCTGTCCGCCCTGCTCGGGATGCCTCGACGCCCCCTGCTGGTGCTGGCCGCCGGCCCCGGCTGGCAGGCCGACACGCTGCCCGCCGGAGTGGTCCGCCCGGTCGACCTGACCGAGGCGGTGTCGCTGGCGTTGGCCGTCCGGGACTCACTGGATCAGTCGAGCGGGGCCTGACCGACCCTGCCGAATCGGCGCGTCGTCCACTACCGTCGGGGCCTACCGCGTACCCGACCCCCTCGGAGTGACGATGCGTGCACGCCCCGTCCTGGCGGCCGCCCTCGGCCTGGTCCTGCTCCTCGCCCGGCGGCTGCGGCGACCCGCAACGGGACCCCCCGGCAGGCCCGCGGCGCCCGCCCCGACGGCGGCGGCGAGCCCGTCGCCGGTGACCGCCCCGTCGCCGACAGCGACCCCGCGGCCGACCGCGAAGCCCAAGCCCAAGCTGCGGCCGAAGCCCACCACGCTGCCCGCGGGCCTGCGGCGCGCCACCGGGGTACGCGCCGTCGCGCTGACCTTCGACGACGGCCCGGACCCGGCCTGGACGCCGAAGATCCTCGACCAGCTGCGGGCCGCCCGGGTCAAGGCGACGTTCTGCCTGGTCGGCACCGAGGTACGCAAGCACCCGGAGCTGGTCGTCCGGATCGTCCGGGAGGGTCACCAGCTCTGCAACCACAGCTGGCGGCACGACTTCGACCTGGGCCGGCGGCCGGTGACCGAGATCCGGGCGACCTGGTTCGGACCAACCGGGCCATCCAGGCCGCCGTGCCGGGCGCCAAGGTGCCGTTCTACCGCCAAC
>NZ_JAEVHN010000355.1:0-6349 GCF_016803375.1 Micromonospora sp. 4G55 | reverse complement strand
GCTACGCGGGCGGCCCGGCGGGCCCTGGTCACCGACCGGGCCGGCGACCCGGTGGCCGGCGACCCGGAGCGCGGCGGCACGGTCTACCTGTGCACCGCCGACGCCGGCGGATGATGGTCAGCCTGATCCAGTCCACCTACCTGGCGTTCGGCTCCCGGGTGGTGCTGCCCGGCCACGGCTTCGCGCTGCAGAACCGGGGCCTCGGTTTCCGGCTCGACCCGGCGCACCCGAACGTGGTCGGGCCGGCCAAGCGGCCCTTCCACACCATCATCCCGGGCTTCCTGATCCGCGACGGCGCCCCGGTCGGGCCGTTCGGCGTGATGGGCGGGCACATGCAGCCGCAGGGGCACGTCCAGCTGGTCTCCGCCACCGTGGACGCCGGCCTCGACCCGCAGGCCGCGCTGGACGCTCCCCGCTGGTACTGGCACGCCGGCCGGACCCTGCTGGTCGAGCCGGCGCTGGCGGCGGTGCCCGGCCTGGTCGCGGGGTTGCGCTCGCGGGGGCACGAGGTGACCGTCGCGGAGGAGCCTTCGGTCTTCGGGTACGGGCAGGCGATCTGGCGTGGCTCGTCGGGTGGGTACGTGGTGGGGTCGGAGTCTCGGGTGGATGGGGCTGCGGTCGGGTTCTGACTCTTGCGGTCCGTGCTCTGTCGGGGTGGGTTTCGCCGGAGCCCGACCCGCTCCGGGCGGTCAGGCTTGATCCCTGCGCGGGTCGGCTCCGGCGAACCCGTGCGGGTCGGGCTGGGTGGTCCGCGTCGGTGGGTGGGGTCATCTGTGGTGGTGGCGGTGGTGCCGGATGCTCGGCCTCGTCGCCCGCCTGTTCGCCTCTATACCCGTTCGCTCGGGTGCCTGGCGCGGGTGGGCGGTGCTGGCTCTTGGGTGGGTTGAATCGGGTCAGGTGGTGGTTACTCGGTCGCGGAAGGTGGTGCGGTAGGCGTGGGGGGTGGTGCCTACGCGGCGGGTGAAGTGGTGGCGTAGGGCGGCGGCGTCGCCGAAGCCGGCCCGGTCCGCGACGGTGTCGACGCTGAGCCGGGTCTCCTCCAGCAGCCGGCGGGCCAGCAGCACCCGCTGGTTGGTCAGCCAGTCGTGCGGGGTGGTGCCGGTCTCGGCCCGGAACCGGCGGGCGAAGGTCCGCGCCGACATGCCGGCCCGGGCGGCCAGCTCGTCCACCGTGGTCGGCCGGTCCAGGTGCCCGATCAGCCAGCTCAGCACCGGCTCCAGCGTGGGGGCCTCCGGCGTGACCGGGATCGGCGCCTCGACGTACTGGGACTGGCCGCCGTCGCGGTGCGGGGGGACGACCATCCGGCGGGCCAGCCGGGTGGCGGTGGCGGAGCCGTGCTCCTGGCGGACCAGGTGCAGGCAGGCGTCGATGCCGGCGGCGGTGCCGGCGCTGGTGAGCACCCGCCCGTCGGCGACGTAGAGCGAGTTGCACCGGACCCGGGCCGCCGGGTGGCGGCTTTGCAGTTCGTCGACGTACCGCCAGTGGGTGGTGCACTCCCGACCGTCGAGCAGCCCGGCGGCGCCCAGCACGAACGCGCCCGAGCAGACGCTGAGCAGGTACGCCCCCCGGTCGGCGGCCCGGCGCAGCGCGTCCAGCACCGGCTCGGGCACCGCGCCGCCCTGGTTGTGCGCCGGCACGGCGACCAGGTCGGCCTCCTCGACCGGGCCGAGGTCGGCGTGCGGGGTCAGCCCGAAGCCCGAGGAGGTGCGGACGGGGCCGCCGTCGGCGGTGCAGACGGCGAACCGGTAGCCGGGGAACCCGTCCGCGGTGCGGTCGGTGCCGAAGACCTCGGCGAGCACGCCGAGCTCGAACGGGGCGACCTGGTCGAGCGCGAGGACGGCGACGGATCGGAGCATGTGACGAGGGTAACCCCGCCGGTGGCAGGAAATCGAGGGGCAATGGCATTCCTGCCACTGTCCGGGTCCGCGTGGCGGGCGGAAACTGGTACCAGTCCGGTGCGCACCGGCGGCGATAACAGTCCAAACAACGCGAAAGCGAGCGCCGCCATGGAACTCCTGCTGCTTCTGCTCTTCCTCGTCGGTCTGGTCGTCGCCTCGGCCGCCGGCCTCACCGCGGACAGCCACGACTCGGCCGACTGGAAGCCGACCGACCAGGGCCGCCGCTGGCAGTCCCGTACCTGCTGAGGTGATTGGTCCGGATTGCCGAAAAAATCCCTGGCGGGACCGCTCCAAAAGGGGCGGCCCCGCCGACGGAGGCCAGCCGGCGTACGGCAGGCTAGGAGTCATGGCTGACGGCTCCTGGTACGACGCCGACATCGATCACGTGATCATTTCCGAGGCGCAGATCCGCGAGAAGACCGCAGAACTGGCCAAGCAGGTCTCGGCGGACTACGCCGGCGTCGAGGACGGACTCCTGCTCGTCTGCGTGCTCAAGGGCGCGGTCATGTTCATGGCCGACTTCGCCCGGGCGCTGGGCCGGAACGGCCCGCCGGCCGAGCTGGACTTCATGGCCATCTCCTCGTACGGCCAGGGCACCACCTCCTCCGGCGTGGTCCGCATCCTCAAGGACCTGGACCGGGACATCGCCGGCCGGCACGTGGTCGTGGTCGAGGACATCGTCGACTCCGGGCTGACCCTCTCCTGGCTGCTGCGCTACCTGGAGTCCCGCTCCGCGGCCAGCGTCGAGGTGGTCGCCCTGTTCCGCAAGCCGGACGCGGTGAAGGTCCCCGTCCCGGTGAAGTACGTCGGCTTCGACATCCCGACCGAGTTCGTGGTCGGCTACGGCCTCGACTTCGGCGAGCGCTACCGGGAGCTGCCCTATGTCGGCGTGCTCAAGCCGGAGGTCTACGCCCGGGCCTGAGCCCGTCGCCGGCCGGGTCCACGCCCGCCGGCGGCCCGGCGGTGGTCGCGCCCCGGCCGGGCTGAGAGCTGCTCGCATCGGTGTCCATCGAGCGGACGTTCAGCGGGCTCTCAGCAAATCGGACTACGGTAGGTGCCGGTGGCGTGGAGGCAATCTCCACGCCCGACCCCTCGACTGGTGTGTGACCGGCGGTCGGGTGGCCGGGTGCGGAGCTCCCGCCACACCGGCTGAACCCCGGTTCGCCGTCCGCGTAAGTGCTGGGCTCAGAAGCTCACTCCTGGCGCACACGGTGTACCGTCGAATGACCGCGGCGCGGCAGTTCGCGCGCCTCGGGGTCGAGGCCGGCCCGCACGGCGGCTCGGCGCCGCCAACGCGGCGACACCATTCAGACGGTCAGGACGTCGATCAGGAGGATGCGGGCGTCTCGGCGCTCGACAACAGCATGGAACGTACGCGTTTCTTCCGCCGACCGGTGGTCTGGATCATCCTGGTCATCCTCGGCGCCGTTGTGCTCAGTCAGCTGTTCACCGCTGGTCCCAGCTACCACCGCGTGGACACTTCCGTTGCGCTCGACCAGCTCCACACCGCCAAGATCAACAAGGTCGTCTTCCAGGACAAGGAGCAGACGCTCCAGCTCAACCTGGCCGAGAAGACCAAGTTCGGCGACACCACGACCGACCGTATCGAGGCCCAGTTCCCGTACGAGGTCGGCGACGAGGTCTGGAACGACGTCCTCGCGGCGAAGGCGGCCAACCGGGTCACCGGCCCGGCCGACGCCAAGGTGTCGTCCGACAGCATCTGGGTGAGCCTGCTGGTCAACCTGCTCCCGATCGCCCTGCTGGTGCTCCTGCTGATCTTCTTCATGTCGCAGATGCAGGGCGGCGGCTCCCGGGTGCTCAACTTCGGCAAGTCCAAGGCGAAGATGATCACCAAGGACACGCCGAAGACCACGTTCGCTGACGTGGCGGGGGCCGAGGAGGCCGTCGAGGAGCTGCACGAGATCAAGGACTTCCTGCAGAACCCGGCGAAGTACCAGGCCCTGGGCGCCAAGATCCCCAAGGGCGTGCTGCTCTTCGGCCCGCCCGGTACCGGTAAGACGCTGCTCGCCCGCGCGGTGGCCGGCGAGGCCGGGGTGCCGTTCTACTCGATCTCCGGCTCCGACTTCGTGGAGATGTTCGTCGGTGTCGGCGCGAGCCGGGTCCGCGACCTCTTCGAGCAGGCCAAGGCGAACGCCCCGGCGATCGTCTTCGTCGACGAGATCGACGCCGTCGGCCGGCACCGTGGCGCCGGCATGGGCGGCGGCCACGACGAGCGCGAGCAGACCCTCAACCAGCTGCTCGTCGAGATGGACGGCTTCGACACCAAGGGCGGGGTCATCCTGATCGCCGCCACCAACCGGCCGGACATCCTCGACCCGGCGCTGCTGCGCCCGGGCCGCTTCGACCGGCAGATCCCGGTGGACGCCCCCGACATGGAGGGCCGCAAGGCGATCCTGCGGGTGCACGCCAAGGGCAAGCCGTTCACCCCCGACGTCGACCTCGACTCGGTGGCCCGGCGTACCCCCGGCTTCAGCGGCGCCGACCTCGCCAACGTGATCAACGAGTCGGCACTGCTCACCGCCCGCAAGGACCAGCGGGCGATCACCAACGACTCCCTGGAGGAGTCGATCGACCGGGTGATCGCCGGTCCGCAGCGCCGGACCCGGGTGATGAGCGACCAGGAGAAGAAGATCACCGCGTACCACGAGGGTGGCCACGCGCTGGTCGCCTGGGCGCTGCCGCACGCGGCGCCGGTGCACAAGGTGACCATCCTGTCCCGCGGCCGCTCGCTGGGCCACACCCTGGTCCTGCCGACCGAGGACAAGTACACCCAGACCCGCGCCGAGATGGTCGACACCCTGGCGTACGCGCTGGGTGGCCGGGCCGCCGAGGAACTGGTCTTCCACGAGCCGACCACCGGCGCCGGCAACGACATCGAGAAGGCCACCCAGCTGGCCCGCGCGATGATCACCCAGTACGGCATGAGCTCCAAGCTCGGTGCGATCAAGTACGGCACCAGCGGCGACGAGCCGTTCCTCGGCCGCAACATGGGCCACGAGCGGGACTACTCCGACGCGGTGGCGGCCGAGATCGACGGCGAGATGCGGGCCCTGATCGAGCTGGCCCACGACGAGGCCTGGGAGATCCTGGTGGAATACCGGGACGTCCTGGACAACATCGTCCTGGAGCTGATGGAGAAGGAGACCCTCTCCACCGCCGACATGGCCCGGATCTGCGCCCGGGTGGCGAAGCGCCCGCCGATGGCCCCCTACAACGGCTTCGGCAAGCGTCAGCCCTCCACCGAGCCCCCGGTGCTCACCCCGGCCGAGAAGGACAAGCTCAAGGCCCAGGCGCAGGCAGACGGCGCGTCGGTCGGCGGCTCGAACAACTCGGACGGTACCCACTGAACACGGACGCCGCGGCCAGCCCCGAGAACTCGGGGCTGGCCGCCTCGTCGACCGAGCCCGACGGCGACGAGGCCCTGGACTACGTTGCGGCCCGGCTGATCAGCGGCAAGCTGACCGGCCGTCCGATCGAGGAAACCATGGACCTCGCCCGGATCGAGAAGGCCGTCCGCGAGATCCTCATCGCGGTCGGGGAGGACCCCGACCGCGACGGACTCCAACAGACCCCGGCCCGGGTGGCCCGGGCGTACGCGGAACTCTTCGCCGGCCTCCGGGTCGACCGGCCCAGGTGCTCAGCACCACGTTCGAGGCCAACCACCAGGAGCTGGTGCTCGTCCGGGACATCGACGTGATGAGCCTCTGCGAGCATCACCTGCTGCCGTTCCGGGGCAGCGCCCACATCGGCTACATCCCCGGGCCGGACGCCGGATCACCGGCCTGTCCAAGCTGGCCCGGCTGGTCGAGGTCTTCGCCCGCCGCCCGCAGGTCCAGGAGCGGCTCACCTCGCAGATCGCCGACCTGCTGATGAGCAAGCTGGCGCCGCGCGGCGTCGTCGTGGTGCTTCAGTGCGAGCACATGTGCATGGCGATGCGCGGCATCCAGAAGAGTGGCGCCCAGACCATCACCTCCGCGGTGCGGGGCACCCTCCAGCACGACGCGAAGTCGCGGGCCGAGGCGATGGCCCTGATCATCCCGCGCTGATCCGTAGCAACCCGACCGGCCGCGTCGCCCCCCGTGGGGGCGGGGCGGCCGTCGCGTCTCAGCCGGCCAGCAGCGCCAGCATGATCACGCTGGCCGTCACCACCGCCGGCACCAGGCAGGTCAGCGCCCCCAGCCGGGGCGTCCGGTCAGCCGCTCGCCCGGGCGCGGCGGGAAGAGTCGACCCACCGCCACCCAGCCCACCCCGAACGCGACCGCCGGCATCGGCAGCCCGACGACCAGCGCCACCAGGCTCGCCGCGTCCGCCCCGGCGACCGCGAGGACGATCAGCTGGACCATCGGCACCAGCAGCGCCAGCGGGCCGTACACCAGCAGGTTGCGGGCCCGGAGCGGCCAGGCCGCCGGCCGCAGCGGACCCCGCGCGGC